>CAYZCC010000010.1:0-2510 GCA_964476805.1 uncultured Desulfobacula sp. | reverse complement strand
GGCCAATTTCCCAGTGAAGCCTTTCTGACTCTTTTCCAAGCTCCAGCATGTCTCCGAGTACGGCAATGTTTTTTTGATTTCTGCTCATATTTTTCAGTGTGTTCAGGGCAGCCGTGACAGAAGCAGGATTTGCATTGTAAGTGTCATCAATAATATTTATGGCACTGCTGAGCTTATAGATATCCACTCTTCCTGGAGCAGGGTTAAAAGCCTTGATTCCGGTTTTCATATCCTGAGTATCTATTTTTGCAGCCATGGCAGCAGAGATTGCAGCCAGACAGTTGTCCACCATGAAAAGGGCAGGGGAGTTGATGGTGAAATCATGTTGGGTATTATGGAGTTTGACTTTAAACTCGATCGAATCTGATGATGTTCTGATATCACTCCCGGAGATATCACAATTTTGACCGGAACCAAAATAGATATAATTTTTAATATTGCTATTCTCTTTTGCTTTTGTTTCAAGGATCTTACGCCGCGGGTCACTGCCTGGAATGATTGCAGTGCCGCTGTTGTTTAAACTTTCAAAAATTTCAGCTTTTGCTTTTGCAACATTTTTTACGGTTCCCAGCCCCTCTAAATGGGCCTCTGCCGTATTGGTAACAATGGCAATGTCAGGAAGTGCAATCCCAGTCAATCTGGATATTTCACCGGCATGGTTCATTCCCATCTCCACTATGGCCCATTCATGGGAAAAGGAAAGATTTAACAGTGTGAGTGGAAGACCGATTTCATTATTAAAATTACCTCTGGCTGCAAGGGTGCAAAACCTTGTTTTAAAGATCTCTTCAGTAATTTGTCGTGTGGTTGTTTTTCCGCTGGAACCTGTTATTGCAACGACTCTGGCTTTTGACCGGATTCTTTGGTGTCTGGCAAGCCTGCCAAGAGCTGTCAGGGTATTTTCAACTTCAAAAAGTGTGGCATTGTTTTTATGAAATTTTTCCAGGCTCTTTTTATCAAGGGTTTCAACATAGCTTTTTTGAGTTATAAACCCTTTTATACCCCTGCTGAGCATCTCATTTATAAAGGTATGACCATCAAAATTTTCTCCTTTTAAAGCACAGAAGATATCTGTCTTCTCTATTGTTCTTGAATCGGTAACCACTCGGGTGAATTTGTAATCTCTTCTGCCGGGCGAAAAAAGAGGATCACACGCCAGTGCTCTGGTGAGATCATCTATTGTCCAGGCAATGGGTTCAGGTTTTTCTGCAGCTTTGATGGCTGCATTTTCAAGTTCTTCTCTGTCGTCAAAATGAAGGGACCCCTGTTTTGTGATCTGATATGTTTCATGGCCCTTGCCAGCCGCAATAATTATATCTTTGGGCCGGGAAATGGAGAGTGCCTTTTTAATGGCTTTTTTTCTGTCTCTTTCAATGATATATCCATTTTTCAATAAAAAGGAATCCGGGTCACTATCTGAAAGTTCCGGGAAATCATGTAACCCTTGAATGATGTCATCAATGATGGAATCAGGGTTTTCTGTTCGTGGATTGTCAGAGCTTACAATGGCGATGTTGCTGTGAGTACATGCAATTTTTCCCATGACAGCCCGCTTTGAGCGGTCTCTGTCTCCACCACAGCCAAATATAGTGATGACTTTTTGGGGTGCAATCTCTTTTAAACTCCTTAAAACAGAGTCAAGCGCATCAGGGGTGTGGGCATAATCCACAAATAAAAACCGGTCAATTGAGTTGTTGACTTTCTCAAGGCGGCCGGGAATGGCATCACATCTTTCAATGCCATTTTTGATATGCGCCTGTTTTATGTTTAAAGCGTGGGCAGCACCTGCTGCACAAAGGATGTTTTCAAGATTAAATTTTCCAATGAGTGATGATTTAAATCTGAAAGTGCCGTCAGGCATGCAGAGGGTGCCACAAAGACCACTTATTCTATTTTCAATATTCCGGGCAGAAATGTCAGCCTTTTCTCTGATACTCACTGTTACTGTCTGATAGCTGAGAGATTTTGATAAAAGTGCCCCTTTGGTGTCGTCAATATTGAGTACAGCCAGAGCGTGCGGGTTTTTATCTGACCTCAGCAGCCGAGTGAAAAATCTTTTTTTGCAATTAAAGTAATCCTCCATATTTTTATGGTAATCAAGATGATCCTGGCTCAGGTTTGTAAATACGCCCACATTAAAATTACAGGAATCCACCCTTTTCAGATCAAGCCCATGTGAGGAAACCTCGATGACCACATGGGTCATGCCAGCAGTTTTCATTTTATAAAGTGTCTTTTGGAGGTCAATTGCGTCAGGGGTTGTTACTGGATTATCATAGGTATGGTCATTGTAACGTATATTTACTGTCCCGATAACACCGGTTGAAAACCCGCATGTTTTTAAAATGTTTTCAAGAATCCATGTGGTTGTCGTTTTCCCATTTGTGCCAGTGATACCGATCAGTGTCATCTCTTTTGATGGATGGCCATAAAAATTATCAGCAGCAGATGCCATTGCAAGTCGTGAGTCTTTTACCAGGAGAATGCGGTCACTCATTTTTATAGTTTTC
>CAYZCC010000009.1:9677-23208 GCA_964476805.1 uncultured Desulfobacula sp. | reverse complement strand
TGTTTCATTGGGCACCTCGCCGGATTGAAGCTCATATAAGAATCTGCGTACTTGCGTTGCTGATCCAGCGGGTTGCAGAACTTGACTGCCAGACGACGTGGGCGCAAATTCGTACTGCTTTAGAAAGGCTTCAGGCAACCGAATTTTTTTCAATTAATCACCGCTTTTTCCGTCGCAACCAGATGCCTTACGGCGTTAGCGACATGCTTAAAAAGCTAAAGATATCAGTACCTAAGACCGTATTCGGCATCGAAAATCGTAAATAACCCCGTCAGAATTTGGTAGGCACACGCCATTTTTCATCAATCCTTGGAATCGCCTATGGATAAAAAGATCCAGCGATTTTGTAAACTTACTGGTCCCAAACCCAAGTGGGAGACCGTGCGCACATTCTGCCAATCTGTTTCTGGATTTTCCATCTCTTCTCCAAAAGTAAAACCATCTCTTTAAACGAACTTAGCGCCTGATCACACAATTGAAGGATTGAGAATCAACTCTTCAATTGTGTTGCCAGATATTTCAGGTGTGATATGACTAATTTTATATCTCCATAGGAGTATTTGTCATTATCTCCAAGCTGATCTCTCACCGATTTCAGAGAGTTGTGATGCACCTGGGACAGTATTTTTTTGATCTCTTTTTGCTTTACAGGTGAAACAAGTTTATCAATATCCACCTCTCCATTCTCCACAAAAAACCCAAGGTGACTCTGGATAGTTGATTCCACCAACTCTCTTCTCGCTGAAATCTGAGGGATGGTCAGCCCTTTTTTAAACAGGTCAAAACTGATTTGCTTTGTATCAAAGATCGATTTCAGCTTTTTAACACCAGGGTTCTCATTGGATTGCCTCTTATCCTTTTTTGAACTTCTGCGTTTTCTGGAAGCCACATCAATATTTGCAGTGGATACGGCACGAAGATAACTGGCCAGTACAAAACCTTTATCACATGATTTGACTCCAAAATGTTTTTTTCTGATCTCCTGGATCAGATTTTCAAGGGCATAATCTAATTTTTTACCAAGCTCCTTGTTATCTGTTTTTAAATAGAGCTTTTCCACAATATCATTAAAGATAATGGAAAACTTATCCTTAAACCAGGCAGATGCTTTGGCAGTTCTATCGATTACCTGTGGATTTTTTTCCGGCTCAATAGGATCCTGAAAAATCCGATGCAGCTGACCTCTGAATTTTTCACTGACAATAAAAATATCTTTTTCGGCTCTCTCCTGAATGGCCAGAATATCCTCTGACAGGCCGGAAATCTGGATAACACGCTTATTACCTGTCAAAAGTCTTGCAACGTAGTTAAACCGGTTATGAAGTATTTGAAAATCAAAACACTCTAAAATCAATTTTTGCTGATATGCTATCTTTGACTGGATCAATAGATTCTTATCCGGAACACTATCTTCTGCACTCCTGAGGAAATCAAGTACAGCCCGGTCTGTTTCAATACCGTGGGAAGGGATGGGAGATGCCAGCACCAGACCCTCCAATGTTTTACACCGGCTCAATGCAACATAAACCTGGCCGTGGGAGAATGATCGCTGCGCATCAATAACAGCTTTGTCAAAGGTAAGCCCCTGACTTTTATGGATAGTAATTGCCCAGGCAGGTTTCAGGGGAAACTGCTTGAATTTCCCAATGATCTCTTCTTCAATCTCTTTACTCTCTTTATTGATTGTATATTTAATATTTTCCCACTCCACAGGCTCCAATATAATCTGTTCAGGATCATCAGGACATATTATGCAAACTTCATGGTCTGAAATGTTTTTAATCTTACCAATTTTACCATTATAATAGCGTTGGGGATATGAAGTATCATTGCGAAGAAACATAACCTGGGCACCTTTTTTAAATTCAAGGCAGTCAGAAGTTGGAAAGGTGTGTTCAGGAAAATCGCCTGAAACCTCTGCATCAAAAGAGTATTTCTGCCCTGGCAGGGCACCAAGCCTCTTTTTATTGATTATATCTGCACTCCTGTTGTGGGTTGTCAGCGTGATATAACCCTGATCATCTGCAGGAGTAAAATTTTCAATATAACGCTGGTTCAGTTTTTCAATCAGAGATTGATCCATTCTGTTATCCCGCACCCTGTTGAGCATTTTAATAAACCCGCTGTCTGTCTGCCGGTAAACATGTTTTAATTCAATGGTAAGAAGTTGAACCTGGGAGAGGGTATGGCTGGAAAAAAAATAGACGGATTCATAATACTCCTGTAAAAGAGACCATTCCTCCTGCTTTGCCACGGGAGAAAGCTGATGAAGATCACCTATCATGAGAAGCTGCACACCGCCAAAGGGCAGGTCACTGTTTCTGTGCCGCTCCAGAACACTGTTGACAGCATCCAGCAGATCCGCTCTTACCATGCTTATTTCATCAATCACCAGCAGATCCAGATTTTTAATAATCTGTTTTTTCTCTTTACTGAACCTGAACATCCTCTGCCGGCTGGTCTGGTGGGCATGGCTTCCCGGGAAAAAAGGCCCAAAAGGAAGCTGGAAAAAGGAGTGAAGCGTCACACCCCCTGCATTAATGGCTGCAACACCTGTGGGTGCTGTAACAATCATTCTTTTGATACCGTTTTGACGCAGATTGCGCAGGAATGTGGTTTTGCCGGTACCGGCCCTGCCTGTCAGAAAAATATGATTGTCCGTATATTGAACAAAATCCCATGCTGTCTGAAGCTCATGATTTTCATAATTTTCTGGTAAAGAATCAACCATAAAATTATTTATAGAACAGGCGCGCTGTAAAATCAATATTGCCCACTCTTTTTCCTATCTTTATTCACTGCTTAGACAGGATGTGACATACTGTCACCCAGGCTTTTGGATTGATCCACTGTTCTAACTGCCATAAACAATTGCGGGCAGCCATGTAACAAGTTGAGGCCAGATTGCAATGATCGCAAGACCGATGAGCTGCAGGATGACAAAGGGAATAATACCTCTATACAGATGGGTTGTTTTCACCTGGGGAGGGCACACTCCCTTCAGGTAGAACAGGGATGGACCAAAGGGCGGTGTCATGAAAGATGTCTGCAGATTAACGGCAAACATGATACCAAACCACAAAGGATCGTATCCATAGTCCACCACAATGGGTGCAATGATGGGAATATGGATATAGGTAATCTCAATAAAATCGAGAAAAAACCCTAAAATGAAAATAAATATCATGACCATGGTGACAAGCTGCCACCCCTGAAGGTGCATGGAGTCAATAAATTCACGCAAGAGGTCATCTCCTCCAAGCCCCCGGAAAACAAGGGCAAAACAGGTGGCACCCATAATAATAATAAAGACCATGCAGGTCATTCGGATGGTTCCCTTTGCAACATCCTGGAGCAGTTTAAGGGACAACCGACCGTTCATTGCAGTTAAAAAAACAGCACCGACTGCACCCATGGCACCTGATTCTGTTGGCGTGGCAATACCGGCAAATATTGTGCCCAGCACCGCAAAAATTAAAAAAAGAGGGGGGATAAGGGCTTTAAAAATCTTCAGGATAAAAACCTTGTCAAAAACAGCCCCTTTATCATGGGCATGGGGAATATGTTTTGTCCCGAAAAATGAGAAGAGATAGATATAGATGCAGTAGAGGCAAGCCAGAATCATTCCGGGAATGACTGCACCCATGAACATATCACCGATGGGAACCTCCATAACAGGCCCTAAAAGAAGCAAAACAATACTGGGAGGAATAATCTGCCCCAGAGTACCTGAAGCAGCAATGGCACCAGAGGAAAAAGATTCTGAATACCTGTATTTAAGCATGATGGGAAGCGACATCAATCCCATTGTAACAACGGTTGCACCCACAATTCCGGTGGAAGCACCCAGCAGAGCGCCCACAACAACCACGGATATGGCAAGTCCGCCTCTCACATTTCTGAAAAGCGCTTCCATGGTTTCAAGCAGCTGTTTTGCAAGCCCAGATCTCTCCAGGGCAAGGCCCATGAAAATAAACAGGGGAACAGCCATTAACATAGTATTTTTCATTATCCCCCACATGCGCAGGGGCAGGAGATTAAAAAAGAGTGGATCAAAACCGACAAGGCCAAAGAGAAAGGAAGTCCCCATCATGGTAAAGGTGACAGGAAACCCTGCCATCAATGCAATGCTTAATGCAAGAAAAAGCCAGGCCGCAAGATAGTCAGCAATCCAGAATGGCAAAAATTCAATCAACATGGCGCTTCATTCCATCAATCATCATCCAGAGGTTTTTCAAGGATAATGAACAGACTTTTGATAAAAAGAGAAACCCCCTGGATCAGCATCAGAAAATAACCAGCAGGCAATACGGCCTTTAATAAAAATCTTGCCGGAATGCCGCCCGGGTCAATGGATCTCTCTCCTACCTGAAAAGAGTCAATGACCCAGGGTATGGTTGTTGTCAACACAAGATAGCATGAAGGCAGTAAAAACAGGATCACACCAAAAAAAATTATATACGCCTGTTTTTTCCTGGCCATTGTGGAGTAAAAAACATCCACACGGACATGACCGTCATGGAGCAGGGTAAAGCCTGCCCCCATGAGGAAAATAAAGGCAAAAAAATGCCACTCAAGCTCTGCCATGAATACAAAACTTGTATTAAAAACATAGCGCATGACTACATTTGAAAATATGATCAGGATAAACACAAAGACTGCCGGTGCCACAATAAAATTGCCAATCCACTCATTTACCCTGTCACATATTTTAACGGCCTGTCTAATGGCTGCCATAAAACGATGCCCGGGTCTTTATGCCATGGTATTCCAGTAAACTTTTTCAGACATATTCCCCCAAACAGCGGTTTTTGCCTGGAATGCCTTATAATCCTTATGGACTTTCATAGCAAAGGCATCTTTTCCTGCTTCCTCTTCAACCACATCTTTTGAGATCTCTTTTATTTTTTTCAGTACATCGTCGGGATAGATCTGTACATTTACGTTATGTTCTTTAACCAGTTTATCCAGGGCGACACTGCTCTGGGCATCAAAGGCTGCCAGGGTTCTGACATTAATATCAGCCGCTGCAATATCAAGGATTTTCTGATAATGTTTTGGCAGATCATTATATGCTTTCTTATTAAAAAAGATTTCAAGAACCGGGCCCGGCTCGTGCCATCCAGGCGTGTAGTAGTATTTTGCAACTTTATAGAGCCCCAGCAGTATATCGTGAACAGGCCCTACAAATTCAGCCGCATCAACAACACCTCTTTCAAGGGAGGGGAAAATTTCAGCCGGCGGTATAAAGACGGTTGTGACACCCATCTTTGACATGACCTTGCCGGCAATACTTCCGATGCGCATTTTCAATCCTTTAAAATCCTCAAGGGAATTGATTTTTTTTGCATACCAGCCACCCATCTGAACACCTGAATTCCCTACAATCCTGGGGACAAGATCAAACTGATCATACAATTCATTCATCAATGTCTGGCCGTTTCCTTCATAAAACCATGCATTGATGGATTGTGCATTCATACCAAAGGGAATGGAGCCAAACCAGTTAAAAGCCCTGGATTTGCCGGCCCAGAAATAGGGAGAGCCTGAACCCATCTGCACGGTTCCCTTGGCGACGGCATCAAAGGCACCGGATGGAGGAACAAGCTCGCCACCACCATAAAGCTTGATCTGGAACTTTCCATCGGTCATCTCTTTCACATTTTCACAAAACTGCCTGATGCCGTCAAACATGATTCTGACCTTGGGATTCCAGAAGGTTGTGGCCTGCCATTGAACTTTAGGAGATGCAATAACTGCTGGTGCATTCACTGCCATTGCTGTTGCAGCCGCGGCTGTTCCAATACCTGCTTTTTTTAAAAATGTCCGTCTTTCCATGGTTTCCTCCTTTAATGAATTATAAATTATCCAGAACCGGCAGAATATTTTCTGCAAAGGGTATGATATATCCTTTTCCACTTAAACTTTTATGAATATATCTGTTAATATCATCCATGTATTTAAACCCTGATTGTAAAGTCTCCTGTTTTGAAAGGCTGGAAACAAGGGTGACATCAAATCTTTCAAGAAGATCAATGAGCCTGAAGGCAACATAGGAAGGCATATCAAACTCTTTGACAAGTTCTTCTCCTACGCCTTGAGGGTTGTTTTTGTACGCTTTTAAAACTTTTTCAAACCTCTTGTTGCCAACGCCCTCTTTCGCTTCAGCCACAAAAAGAATTTTACCTTTTTCCCTTACTGCACTGGCGGCATTGAAAAGCGCCTTGATTGACTGGTAAAGCTGTCCGTCTGTTCGATGACCACCTGCTGAAATCAGGGCAAAATCACCTTTTTGTGAAATTTTTTCACAGCAGGCCGTATTGAGTCTGTCACATCCGTGAATAAATGTTTCATTTAACTCTCCCGCTTCTGCATGGAAAATATCTCCTGCACCATTTGCTGCCACAGCCGCGCAGGAGCAGGTTTTATCCTTTAAAAACATGGCAGCCGCATCTTCCATATCTTCATTGACTGGATTCTGTAAGAGCTGCGCCTGTTTGACAAAAGGATGCGGCCTGCCGTTTTTTAAAATGGCCAGGGAGTGATTCTGCTGAATGGAATCATACCCTGCTATTCCAGGCAGGATATATTTTCTACCGCCTCCAAACCCTGCAATCAGATGGTGAAGTATGCCTCCGAAGATAATAATATGGTCTGCTTCACACGCCTCTTTTGTAATATAGAGTTCTGTCTTTTTTGTTGTCTTTCCAAGATACTCAAGCCTGTCATAATCTCTATTGGCAGAATTGAGTATTTTAATATTTTTTGTGCAGTCATCACCCACAAGGGATGCAAACTCATCATCCGTAAACCCGGCATGGGTTCCAAGTGCTATAATAATCTGTATGCAGTCTGTATCAACACCCAGATCCTGCAGCGTTTGAACAATAACAGGGACAAAGATATCACCCCTTGCCCAGCGCCTTGTATTGTCAGGAACGATAATTGCGATTTTTTTACTATTTATATCTAACGGAGCAGACGCTTTGATCCCTTTGGCAATCTCATTTTTTATCTTTTCATGGCTTAAGGCAGGGAACTCTTTTCCGGTTAATGTATCCATGATCATACGCTCTGGAATTGAAAAATCTATGGACCCGCTGCCTTTTTCAAGACGGACCTTCATGGCGCAATCATCTCCACAGGATGTTTAACCATTAAATTATCATCTTCCTTTAAATTGCCAGAGAGATTGATCCTGCACACAGGGCAGTCGGTCAGCCATATTCTGGCGCCTGTCTTTTTCGCATTTTCAATTTTCCCTTTCACCATCTCCCTGGAAACTTCAGGATATTCATAAAAGAATGTGCCGCCACCGCCACAGCATTCATCCACATCAACAGCCCTGGTATAATCAAGCCCCTCTATATTTTTCAATACTGTTTCACTGTTCCCTAAAGATTGCAGGCTGTTTTTCAGATGGCATGGCAGATGGTAGGTCACTTTTATTTTTTGGGATTCCATCTCTTTTAATCTCTTTTGATTTTTGCGGCTTTCATGTTTTAAATCATCTGGTTTTAAAGTTTCCAGATTCTGTGCCAGATTTGTACTGCCGGACTCCTGAAGGACAAAAGACATGATATCAATGACTTTTGAAGAAATTTTACCAATAATTTCGGCTGTTTTAGAGTTGAATTGATCTTTTAAAGCCGGGTATTCATTTTTCAGTGCGGTGCCACATGTCGGACAGTCAACAATCACCGCTTTGATATTGTCATGAGTAAAACGGTCTGGATTCAGACACTTAATATTGGTTAATATATTTTTCTCAGCCGCTTTTCCGGCGCCATGGAAAAGCATGGGAATACCGCAGCAGGTCTGATTTTCAGGAATTATAACCTGATACCCCATGCGCTTTAAAATATGGATTGTGGCAATCCCTGTTTTATCAAAAAGATAATTTGTGGCACACCCTGTAAAATAGAGAACACTCCCTTTTTCCCCGGGCGCCGGCTTACCGGTTTCAGCAGCCGTCTGCCGGAATGGTTTTTGATTGAATTGCGGCAGTCTTTTCAGGGGAATATTACCAAGATTATATTTTTTTGAAAAACCCTGCGGCATTATTTTCTGGCCCACTTTTGCAAACCCTGCTGCAAATTTTGTCCGGAATTCACTGGCAAGAAGATAGACAAGGCTTTTAATGACAATTTTTTCGCCATGTTCCCTTGCCATTCTGGTTCTCATCTCCATGAATTTAGAGTAGTGATTAATTCCTGAAGGGCAGATTGCAGCACAGGCGCCGCACATAAGGCATTTTGAGATGACCTCCTGCAACCCTGGCGATGAAATCAGCGCGTTGCTGTCATAATACTTGATCAACTGAAGTCTTGCCCTTGGAGAAGCATGCTCCTGCAGCAAAGTTTTATATGTCGGACAAACGGACAGGCACAGCCCGCATTTATTACAGTTTTGCAGTCTGCCGGATTTCATTTCAGACAAATTTCCCGGGATTGAGTATGTTGTCAGGGTCAACCGCCTTTTTTATGACAGACATGAACTCAATGTCATCCTGACCCATCACAAGGGGAAGAAACCTTGTTTTGGCAAGCCCGATACCGTGTTCTCCTGACAGTGTGCCGTTCAGGGCGACGGCCGCCTGTACAATTTCATCAAACGCTTTTTCCACATTGTCCCACTCTTTTTTATTGTTTCTGTCAGCAGGTATCATGGGGTGCAGATTGCCGTCACCCGCATGGGCGAGTATGCCAACCTGAAGCCCGTATTTGTCTGCTGCTGCAATGGTTTTTCTGATCATTTCAGGAACTTTGCTCACAGGCACAGTGACATCTTCTGTCAACAGATCAGGTGCGAGCTTTGCAAATACGCCATAGGCGGATCGTCTTGCTGTCCAAAGCTTTTGTCTCTCATCTTCTGTTTTCGCCTCCTGTATGGAGATGGCTTTGTTGGCTTCAAGTTTTTGATAAATCTTTTTGATCTCTTTTTCACACGCCTCTTTCACACCATCAATCTCAATCACCAAAGAGCCTTCCGCCTCCCTTGGCAGACCCAGCTTTGCAGAATCCTCAATGGCATTGATGGTGACCCTGTCCAGAAGCTCCATGGCCACAGGAAGGATCCCGGCGCCTATAATATCCGAGACTGATTTTGCCGAATTATCAAGATCATCAAATGTCACAAGAATGGTCTTTACGGTTTCCGGCAGCGGCACCACACGAAGGATAATTTTGGTCACAAGGCCCAGAGTGCCTTCAGAACCGCAGAAAAGACTGGACAGCCTGTATCCTGTGACATCCTTAACATTTGTACTTCCGAAATTGACAATCTTCCCGGATGCAAGAACCACCTCCATGCCAAGGATATAATCAACCGTAACCCCATATTTCAAGCACCTCGGCCCCCCTGCATTCTGGGCAACATTGCCGCCGATAGTTGACACATTCATGGATCCCGGATCAGGAGGATAGAAAAAGCCAAAGGGTTCAAGGGCTTTTTGAATATCCATGTTAACAACACCGGGTTCGACAATGATATATCTGTCCTTTGTATTGATTTCCACAATTCTGTTCATCTTTGAAAAGCAGAGAACAACACCGTTTTTTGCAGGAATCGATGCCCCGCATATACTTGTGCCGGCCCCTCTGGCAGTCACGGGAATATTACTGATAGCACAGACCTTCATGATCTTAGACACCTCGTCGCAGGTCTCAGGAAATATAACCAGATCAGGCATGCCCTCTTCATGATAGGCATCATAGGAAAAACTTGCCAGTTCTTCAGGCTGATCAAGCAGTCGTTCGCTTCCCACAATATTTTTTAACAACTCTTTGACCTCTAAACCAGACATCTGTTCACTCCTTTAATTCTCAATATCAAAAGCGGGCAATGCTCCCAACCCAATATCTTCTCTTCATTTTCCTGTTTTTTATGACAGAAACTGGCGTTATTGTCAAATGTTGTGTATGGCATCAGGCCGCGTATCGGTCCTGCTGCTTTTCAAACGATTTCAGCCAGTGGATCATCATACACAACTTTTGATTATATTTCTCAAGAACTGTGGCGTCGGTTACGAATGGAGGGTGTGAATCAATAGTCGTAAAAACCTTTTCCTGTCTTTCTTCCAAGCCAGCCAGCCTCTACATATTTTCTTAAAAGAGGACACGCTCTGTATTTAGGATCTTTAAATCCATCGTAGAGTGTCTCCATGACGGCAAGACAGGTATCAAGACCGATCAGGTCTGCAAGGGCAAGGGGACCCATGGGGTGATTCATTCCCAGTTTCATCACTGTATCAATATCCTCTGGTTTTCCAACGCTCTGGTAGAGACAGAAGATGGCTTCATTGATCATGGGCATCAGGATTCTGTTGGCAATAAAACCGGGAAAATCATTGGCTTCAGCAGGTGTTTTTCCGAAATCCTGACTTAATTTCCATGTGGTTTCAAATGTTTCAGTGGATGTGGCAATCCCTTTGATCACCTCAACAAGTTTCATCACCGGAACAGGATTCATGAAATGCATACCGATAATTTTGTCAGGTCGTGATGTCTGTGCGGCTATTCTTCCTATTGGGATGGAAGATGTATTGGTGGATAGAATTACTTCTGGAGAGCATATTTTATCAAGATCCTGAAAAATTTTAAATTTAAGATCTTCACTCTCCACGGCGGCTTCCACAATAAAATCAGCAGACGCCATCTCTTTTAAGTCTGTTGTGGTGGAAACTCTGCCAAGAATACTATTTTTATCATCCGCTGATATTTTCTCTTTTTTCACCCCTCTTTCAAGGTTTTTGGAAATGGCTGCAACCCCTTTTTCACAGAATTCTTCCTTAATATCACTCATTAAAACATCCAGGCCGCTGGCGGCTGCAACCTGTGCAATTCCACACCCCATCTGACCGGATCCAATGACACCCATTTTTTTTATTTCCATTTTATCTCCTGTATATTTGATGATTTGATGACCCTGTAAAAAGTCCGATTTTGACAATTTTTTGAACGAAACATTATCTGTTTACAATAAGGGCAACTGCTTCTCCACCGCCAAGACAGAGAGATGCAAGGCCTGTTTTCACATCCTCTTTTTCCATTTCATACAAAAGTGTGGTTAAAATCCTGGCACCGCTGGCCCCTATTGGATGTCCAAGAGCAACGGATCCGCCGTTTACATTCACTTTTTCAGGATTCAGTTCCAGAACTTTGTTAATCCCTGTTGAGCTGCCTGAAAATGCTTCGTTGATTTCAAAAAGATCCACATCTGAAATGGTCATTCCCTCTTTTTGAAGTACTTTTGGAATGGCATAGATAGGGGCCATTAAAACATATTTCATGTCAATACCATAGGAGGCCTGAGAACCAATGGCTGCCATTATTGTGCATCCCAGTTCCTTTGCCTTCTCTTCACTCATGACAACAAGGGCTGCAGCACCGTCACTGATGATGGATGCATTGCCTGCAGTTCCCACACCCTCTTTTTTAAAGGCGGGTTTCATTTTTGACAGGAAATCAAGTGTCGTCTCTTTGGGGCATTCATCTGTATCAAATATTTTGGGATCCCCTTTTCTCTGGGGAATTTCAACGGGAACAATCTCATCTTTAAATCTGCCTTCCGCCACTGCTTTATTTGCCCGTCTGAATGATTCTGCTGCAAATTCATCCTGATCCTGCCTTGTTATTTCCCACTTTTCAGAGCTCAGCTCATTGGACACACCCATGTGGAAATCATTAATGACATCCCACAAACCGTCATGAACCATATGGTCTTCAATTTTTCCCGGACCCATGCGGTGCCCCCAGCGGGCCTTGTCCATGTAGTAGGGTGCCATGCTCATATTTTCCATGCCGCCGGCCACCACAACATCGGCATCACCACATTGAACGGCCTGGGCAGCAAGCATGACCGCTTTCAGTGATGATCCGCAGACCTTGTTCACTGTAATGGATTCAACATCCCAGTGAAGGCCGGCTTTGACAGCTGCCAGTTTTCCAGGGTTCTGTCCGTAACCGCAGGGAAGCACCATACCCATGATACACTCATTCACCTCTTTTTCATCAATCCCCGCCCTTTTAATGGCTTCTTTAACAACATGGGCGCCAAGGTCTGTCGCTCCTGTCTTACTTAAAGTTCCGCCAAAACTTCCAAGCGGTGTTCTTGTTGCACTCACGATCACAGCTTTATTCATATTCTTTCTCCTTATATTGCTTTTATCTTACTGAATATTGCTTCTATCTTACTGAAAAGTTGATATCCTGGAGGGCAGAAACAAATTTTTACATGTTTCTTCTGTATTTTCCGCCCACTTCATACAATGCCTGCGTAATCGTTCCAAGGCTGCACACCTGAACACTCTCCATCAGTTGTTCAAACATATTACTGTCATCCAGAGCCGCCTGTTTCAGCTTTTCAAGCGCTTTTTCAGATGCATCCTGATTTCTCTCTTTAAATGTGTTCAAACGCTCCAGCTGTTCATCTTTCTGATCATCACTTGCTCTTGAAAGCTCAAGATGGTTGGCCATTTCAGCATAATCTGCATCCGGATCTTCAAATGTATTGACACCAATAATGGGATGACCGCCAGAGTGTTTCAGTTGTTCATAATACATGGACTCCTCCTGGATTTTGCCTCTCTGATATCCAGTCTCCATGGCACCGAGCACACCGCCTCTTTCCGTAATTCTTTCAAATTCAATAAGGACTGCCTCCTCCACAAGATCCGTCAGTTCATCCACAATAAAACTTCCCTGGAGTGGATTCTCATTCATGGCCATGCCCCACTCCCGGTTGATAATCAACTGAATGGCAAGGGCACGTCTTACAGATTCAGCAGAGGGGGTGGTGATGGCCTCATCAAAGGCATTGGTATGAAGCGAATTACAGTTGTCATAAATGGCGCATAATCCCTGGAGTGTGGTTCTGATGTCATTGAACTGGATATCCTGACTGTGCAGGGATCTGCCTGAAGTCTGGATATGGTATTTCAATTTTTGGGATTTTTCATTGCCCTCGTATTTATACTTCATGGCAACGGCCCAGATCCTTCTTGCCACCCTTCCTATGACTGTATATTCAGGATCCATTCCATTGGAGAAGAAAAAGGAGAGTGATGGCGCAAAAGAGTCAATATCCATACCGCGGGAGAGGTAGTACTCCACATAGGTAAATCCGTTGGAAAGCGTCAATGCAAGCTGGGTAATGGGATTGGCACCTGCTTCGGCAATATGATATCCTGAAATGGAGACAGAGTAAAAATTTCTCACCTGGTTGTCAATAAAATACTGCTGGATATCTCCCATCATTTTTAAAGCAAATTCAATGGAAAAAATACAGGAATTCTGGCCCTGATCCTCCTTTAAAATATCTGCCTGAACAGTTCCCCTTATATTGGAGAGGGCAAACTGCCTGATTTGAGCCGCTTCATCGTCAGAAGGCGCCCTGTTGTTTTCTTCCCTGAATTTATCCATCTGCTGGATGATGGCCGTATTGACAAACATGGCCAGCATCATTGGGGCAGGGCCGTTAATGGTCATGGAGACAGATGTGTTTGGCGCACAGAGATCAAATCCGCCATAAA
>CAYZCC010000009.1:0-9667 GCA_964476805.1 uncultured Desulfobacula sp. | reverse complement strand
GTCATCAAGACAGCAGATACTCACCCCGGAAGTGCCGATTTTACCGTAGATATCCGGACGGGTATCTGGATCATATCCAAAAAGAGTAACGGCATCAAAGGCGGTGGAAAGCCTTTTGGCAGGATAGCTGCTGGAAAGCAGTTTAAATCTTCTGTTTGTATCCCCGGGGCCCCCTTCTCCGGCAAACATCCGGGTGGGATCTTCATCTGTTCTCTTCAGGGGAAAGACTCCTGCAGTATAAGGAAAACCGCCGGCAAAATTCTCTTTTCTCATCCATTGATACTGCTCTCCCGGATCAGTAAACCTGGGCAGGGATATCTTTGGAATCCTGGAGTGGGAGAGGGATTTTCTAAAAAGAGGGAGTTTGAACTCCTTCTCCCTGACATGGTAAACCAGCGCATCCTTTGCATATTTTTCCCTGTTCTCATTAAACTTCTTGAGAATAGTGTCTGTCTCCTCTTCAACCCTGGAGGCGGCCTCATCAACTGCCCGCTTGAACTGTTCCACTGCCTTTATATCGTCTATTTTCCGACCGGACTCTTCCAGATGCCACCTTGTGCGTACTGCCTCTGCCTGGTTTTCAGTTTTTTGATGATACGCCCTGACTGTCTCCGCTATTTCTGCAAGGTAGCGCGTCCTCTCCCCAGGGATAATAATTGTTTTTGAAGAAGACTCTTTTTTATCTGTCCGGGGAATAGTGGATTCATATCGAATATTTTTCTTCTCTCCAATCAGGTCAAGGAGTCCGTGATAAAAGGCGGTAATGCCATCATCATTAAATTTTGATGCAATGGTGCCGTATACCGGCAGATCTTTAGGTTCTGTTTCCCATGCTTTGCGATTTCTCTGCACCTGTTTTCTGACATCCCGCAGGGCATCTTCACTCCCTTTTTTCTCATATTTGTTGATCACAACAATATCCGCATAATCGAGCATATCTATCTTTTCCAGCTGGGATGGCGCACCAAATTCCGCAGTCATGACATATATGGACATATCCACAAAATCAACCACTCTTGAATCCCCCTGGCCGATACCGGCTGTCTCCACAATAATCATATCATAACCTGCTGCCCTGACAACATTGACAGCTTCCGGCAATGCTTCAGGAAGTTCACTCTGGGATTTCCTTGTTGCAAGGGAACGCATATAAACCCGGCCCGTTTCAATGGAATTCATCCTGATTCTGTCACCAAGAAGCGCACCGCCGGTTTTGCGCCTTGAAGGATCACAGGAAATAATGGCAATATTAATATCATCCAGATCCCTTAAAATCCTGATGATCAATTCATCAGTCAGAGAAGATTTTCCAGCGCCGCCGGTTCCGGTCAACCCGATGACAGGGGCATCGTTTTTGTCAGCCGTTTGTGCAATCCTGGCGTGTATTTTTTCAAAGACCTCTTTATCACCGGCCTTGGCTTCCTGCACCGCAGAGATAAAATTGGCTGTGACATACTTGTTTTCAACATTTAATTTTCCATAATCCAGATTGTCAAAATCAACCGATGGATTATCCATGGCGCGCATCATATCATTGATCATACCCTGCAACCCCATATTTGAACCATCTTCTGACGAATAAATCCGGGTCACGCCATAATCATGCAGTTCATCTATTTCCATGGGGATGATCACACCACCGCCGCCACCAAAAATTTTTATATGGGAAGCCCCTCTCTCTTTTAGAAGGTCGACCACGTATTTAAAATATTCAACATGACCTCCCTGATAACTGGATATGGCAATTCCCTGTGCATCTTCTTCAATAGCTGCATCTACAACTTCCATGGCCGATCTGTTATGGCCGATATGGATGACTTCAGCGCCGGAATCCTGTAAAATTCTTCTTATGATATTGATGGCAGCATCGTGTCCGTCAAAAAGTGAGGTTGCGGTAACAATTTTTACTGAATTTTGCGGATGATAAGCTTGTTCTTCCATACGTCAAACTTCTCCTTCATTTTAAAATATATGCCCCAGTATAAAATCAGTCTGAATTTTAACATAGTCGTCAAGAGTGAAACTGTTCTGTAAATGCCAGCGCCTGAATGCCCACATCTGACCCAGAACAGATATACTGTGACCCACAAGATTCAGGGTTTTGTCATCAAGTTCTGGAAAAATTTTTTTCCCGGAGAGAGATGACAACGCATTAATAAAAATATTTGTGGTTTTTAATTCATTGGCCAGAACTTTTGCTTTCCACTTTTCCGGCAGAAACTGGGTGACCTGGTACATCAACAATATATGATCCCCCATTCTATCACAGACATAAAAGTATTGACGAATCGCCTGGGCAAGCTGCTCTTTGCCCATATCTGTATGGGAGAGGGCATTTTCAACAGCTTCCTGCACCTCTTCATGAATGGTTTTGCATACCAGATAAAGCAGATCTTCCTTTGAGGAGATATATTCATACAGAGAACCAATGGAAAAATTGGAAGCCTTTGCAATCATCCGGGTTGTTGTTTTATGGTATCCATGCTGGATAAACAGCTTGACTGTGGAATCAATAATCTGGCGTCTTCTTTCCGTTACCAGATCGGGATTTTTGATTTGTGTGGGGACTTCCGCATCAATAATTGGCGCTTTGGCTGTTTTAGTCTGCTTCAAATATGCCCTTCCTTTTTTTTAATAATCTATCACTAAAACTCATTTGAACGAACGCTCAGTCATATAAAATTTTTACATGATATAGAGAGGATTTGTCAAGGATAATATGGACCCCTTTGAACAACACCCCGTTCTGCTCAATTAAAACAGAATATGAACAAAATTAAAATCGGCTCAACTATTTAAGTGTATCCTAAAAGGAAAACTTATTTGCTTGACTCCATCATTGGATTTTACTAATTTCCTGTTACAGCGTCGCTGTTCAAAAACCATTTAAGATAAAGGAAATGCATCATGACAGTGTTTGTAAGGGCCACCCTCTTATAAAGCATAAATTAGGACTGATGCGGGAAAAAGATATCAGTACAAAAGATTTCAGGCATCTCTCTTCTGAAGTTGCAAGGCTTCTCACCTATGAAGCCACAAAAAACCTTACCACAGAAACTAAAACAATTGAAGGGTGGGCTGGAGAAGTTGAAGTTGAAAAAATAAGAGGTAAAAAAATTACCGTTGTTCCCATTTTAAGAGCAGGACTTGGCATGATGGATGGTGTGTTTGACCTGATCCCTTCAGCAAAAGTCAGCGTGGTGGGGTTTTACAGGAATGAAGAGACCTTACAACCTGTACAGTATTATGTAAAAACTGCCACTGTTATGGAGGATAGAATGGCTTTGATTCTTGATCCCATGCTTGCAACCGGAGGCACCCTGACCGCAACAATTGATCTGCTCAAAGAGGCAGGATGTAAGACCATTAAAGGACTTTTTCTTGTGGCAGCTCCTGAAGGGATTGCAAAGGTGGAAAAAAAACACCCTGATGTGGATATCTATGTGGCTAGTGTGGATAAATGTCTCAATGAAATAGGTTACATACTGCCGGGTCTGGGTGATGCAGGCGATAAGATTTTTGGTACCAAATAGCCACTGCTGCTACAGAGCATCCGGAAATCTTAACAGATCGCATTTATTTAGTGTTTGAAATACTTTTGAAATATAGGATTTTTTTAGTAAAATAATGAAGAATAAGATTGATTTAAGAAGCGATACAGTCACCAGACCTTCAGATGATATGAAAGAAGCCATGCTTACTGCGAAAGTTGGAGATGATGTATATGGAGAAGATCCTGCAGTCAATGAGCTGGAGACTCTTGCTGCAAAAATGGTGGGCACCCAGGATTCACTCTTCTGCACCAGCGGCACCCAGAGCAATCTTCTGGCTTTGATGGTCCATTGTGAAAGGGGAGATGAGTATATCGTGGGACAGGAGGCACACACCTATAAGTACGAAGGCGGTGGTGCTGCAGTGCTGGCAAGTATTCAGCCCCAGCCTCTGGATTTTGAAGAGGATGGGACTTTAGATCTTGAAAAGGTATCACACTATATAAAACCTGACGATTCCCATTTTGCCAATTCAACACTTTTATGCCTTGAAAACACCCAGGCAGGAAAAGTGTTGCCATTGGATTACCTTAAAAAAGCAAAAAACTTTGTAGACAATAATCACTTAAGTTTCCATCTTGACGGGGCAAGGGTTTTCAATGCCGCTGTAAAACTTAAAGTGGATGTTAAAGAGATTACAAAATATTTTGATACGATTTCCTGCTGTCTGTCCAAAGGATTGGGCAGTCCTGTGGGATCTGTTCTCTGCGGTTCAAAAGAGCAGATTAAAAAGGCAAGGCGCTGGCGAAAAGTTCTTGGCGGAGGCATGAGGCAGGCAGGATTTCTGGCAGGGGCAGGAATCTATTCTCTTTTGAACAATGTTGCGCGTATGGCGCAGGATCATAAAAATGCCATGCTCCTGGCAAAAGGATTGGCTGAAATTGAAGATATCCACATTGACTTGAAAACCGTTCAGACCAATATGGTTTTTGCTGATATCAACGCTGAGATGTCCATTCTCTATGAATTTTTAAAACAGAAAGGCGTTATTATTGGCACTGACACTCCTCTGAGACTTGTCACCCATCTTGATATTTCAAAAGAAGACATTGATTATACTGTTCAGGCCTTTAGAGAATACTTTTCTTAACCCAAAGAGCCCTGACTTGATTTTTTTTATTTTGTAACACACTATCGATCATCAATGGGGATATAATCGTTAACCTGTCTACCCGTATAAATCTGACGGGGTCTTGTGAGTTTTGTTTCCGGATCTGCCACATCCTCTTTCCACTGGGCAATCCATCCAGGCAGGCGGCCAATGGCAAACATGACCGTAAACATATTTGTGGGAATCCCAAGGGTGCGCAACAGTATCCCTGCATAAAAATCCACATTGGGATAAAGGTTTTTATCTTTAAAGTACGAGTCTTTTAATGCGGCCTCTTCAAGTCTTTTTGCAATATCCAGCAGCAGATCTTTTTTTCGGATCTTTGCAAGAAGAATATCCACCATTTTTTTCATGATTTTTGCCCTGGGATCATAGGTTTTATAAACCCTGTGGCCAAATCCCATGAGTCTGAAAGGATCATTTTTATCTCTTGCTTTTGAGAGGCACTCCTTAATGGTCATTCCATTTTTCTGGATCTGCCCGAGCATGTTCACCACTGCCTGGTTTGCCCCGCCATGCAAAGGTCCCCAGAGGGCGGATATGCCTGCTGAAATGGTTGCATAGATATTGACCTTGCCGCTTCCCACAACCCTTACCGCTGTTGTTGAACAATTCTGCTCATGGTCTGCATGGAGTATCCAGAATATATTTAATGCCCTTACCATGTCATCATCTATTTTATAAGGCACGACGGCATTGTTAAACATCATGTTGAGAAAATTTGCACAATAGCACAGATCCGGTCTCGGGTAGACGGTTCTCTCTCCCTTTGAAATTCTGTATGCCATTGCAGCCATTGTTCTGATTTTTGAAATAAGACGAAGATAGGTTCTATTCATATCTTCATCTTTATCTATCAATTCAGGGTAAAAACTTCTCAATGCATTTACCATGGCAGAAAGAATGCCCATGGGGTGTGATCTTGTAGGATAATTTCGATAAAACCCTTTCATGTTTTCATGGAGAAGAGAAAAATCATTCAGATAGACACTTGTCCGGGTCAACTCATCCCTTGTGGGCAGGTGTCCGGTAATTAACAGGAAAGCGGTCTCAACAAAACTGGCGTGTTCGGCAAGCTGTTCAATGGGAATCCCTTTGTATCTTAAAATACCCTTTTCTCCATCCATATAGGTGATGTTGCTTCTGCAGGTTCCCGTATTCCCAAAGCCGGGATCAAATGTGATGTATCCTGTATTCTGCCTCAAGCTTCGGATATCAATCGCTTTTTCACCTTCAGAACCTTCAATTACAGGCAGCGTCAGCTCTTTGCCGTCAATTACAAGTTTTGCATACTCTTTCAAAAAATCCCCCACTCCTTACACTGCTAAATCAAAGCTGATTTTTTCAATTGCTAAATCTAAGGTTAAAAAAAAGATGGATGCCCGACCCTTAAAGTTTTTAAGCATCCTGTTGAATATTACTGTGTCTCTCCCGGTACTGTATACGTCTTGCACGATCCGCTTGAGCATTTCCGATCCTGGGTTTGAACCCCTTTTGCCTGCCCGGCACCAGCGCTTCCCATATTAAAATTGGTCTTTGAAACCACTCTTTCAAACTCTTTGGAATGACATTCAGGGCAGCCGATCACTTTATCATCACCTGAACCCATTACAATGATTTCAAAAAATTCTTCACACTTTGAGCATTTAAATTCATATATTGGCATGACGGTTCCTTATTTCTATTGAGATTGCAGCCATTTAACTGCTATTGCAGATTAATCATAATATGGCTTATTGTCAAGATGATATCGGTTCATCAGATTGTTCGAGAAGTTCTATGGCATGGGTTAAGGTAGCCGTGGTAATATCTTTGCCGCCTATCATTCTGGCTATCTCCTCAACTCTCTGGTCGGGTGTCTCCAGAGGAACAATATTTGTAAATGTCCTCTCGTTCATAACCTCTTTTGATATTCTGAACTGATGGGCCGCATATTTTGCAATCTGCGCCAGATGGGTAATACAGATCACCTGATGTTTCTGTGACAGCTGCTTTAACTTCAATCCAACCTTTTCAGAAGTGGCACCCCCGATACCTGCATCCACTTCATCAAAAATAAGTGTTTCCAGGGAGTTGTTTTTTGAGAGAACTGCTTTTAAGGCAAGAACAATCCTGGACAACTCACCCCCTGAAGCAATTTTAACCAGCGGTTTTAATGCTTCTCCGGGATTGGGGCTCAGAAGAAAGCAGGCCTTGTCCACACCATCGGGTCCAATCTTTTTCTGGTCTGATGTTGAGATGTCTTCCGGGCTTTTTATAGTTTGGCTTGTAAAATCAACTTCAAATTCTGCTTTTCCCATTTCAAGGGCTTTCAACTCTTTTCCGGCAAGGACGGATAATTTTTTTCCTGCTGTTTTTCGCAGGTCTGACAACTTTTCTGCCTTCTGTACAATCTGTTTTGAAAATTCTTGAATACTCTTTTCCAGGGTTTTGATCTGATTTTCCATCTCTGCTGTACTCGAAAGCCTCTTTTCCATAATTTCATACTCTCTGAACAGAGACGCAAGCGTGCCGCCATATTTTCTTTTCAGCCTGGAAATAAGATCCCGTCTTTGATCCGTCTGTTCAAGGGAGGCCGGGTCCAGGTCAATACATGAAGAGAAATCTCTCAGTTCCTGTGCAATATCATGCAGATCAAACAGCGTTGAAGAGAGCTGTTCTGTCACGGGTTCCAGTTCCTCTTCTGCTCTGCCGGCTGTTTCAAGACGACTCCTGAGGGCGGATAATTTTTCAATAATTGATCCCTCTTTGTCATGAATTTCATGAATTCCCGCATTCACATCTTCAAATGTTTTTGCGGCATTGACAAGGCGCTGGCGTTTTTTTTCAAGTTCTTCATCTTCATTGGGATCAATTGCAGCATCATTGATTTCCTCTATCTGAAACTGCAGAAAATCCTGCTCTTTTTTCTGCTGTTCCAGATCATACCCAAGCGCCTTGACTCTCTTTTTCAAAGGTAAAATTTTATGGTAGAGATTTTTTACATCCTTTTTAAGATCGGCTGTACCGGCAAATTCATCAAGGATATCCAGATGGTTATCCTCTTTTAAAAGTCCCTGGTGGGCATGCTGACTTGAAATACCGGCAAGATTCTGCGTCACCTTTTTCAAAAATTCAAGGGTGGACTGCCTTGAGTTGATAAACACGCGGCTTCGCCCTGAAGCGGCAATCACTCTGCGGACAATAAGACCGTCAGAATTCTCGATTCCCTGGTTTTCTAAAATTCTGGCAGAATTGGAATTTTCATCAATTTCAAAAAAGGCTTCAAGCTCTGCACTCTTACAGCCTGATCTGACAAGATCTGCAGAAACCCTTGAGCCAAGGAGAAGATTTACAGCCTCAAGAATAATTGATTTTCCTGCACCGGTTTCACCTGTTAATACAGAGAATCCTTTTTTAAACGAAATTTGTATGTCATCTATGATTGCAAAATTTTTTATGTTCAGCGTGCTTAACATAGATCCTCCTCCTTGCAGACAAACAGAATGAATATATCCAGGTTGCGGCAATGGCAGTAGCAAGTCTTGGTATCCACAGCCAGAACAGGGGCAGACCAAAGGGCAGAAACAGAGCGGTATCCTCTATCATGGCGTGATTGATCCCAATGGAGAGGTGAAGTTTGTTCAAATCCTGCTGCTCAATTTTTTTTGACTGGGCCTCTTCAACAATCACAGCCGCGCCGTAGGTCAGTCCAAAGATGCCGGCTGTCAGCCAGAGCATTCCCGTTGAAGGGCTTAAACCCATCACTCTTAAAAGAGGGGATATCATCCTGGTAAGAAAATCCATCATATGAAATGTTTTGGCCAACTCCAGCATTACCATGAGCGGCATGATAATACAAAAAATCTGAACGATGAGTTTAAACGTTCCCCTGCCCCATGTCATAAGCATCAATAAAAAAGAGGGGGTCTCGTGGGCAGGATTTGTCTGGGAGAGGATCTGCCCGCCTGTTTCCGGCGTGACCCCCATAATTTTAGCACATATAAATGTGACGATAAAAGACATGAACAGTCTGAAAAAGCCTGCAAAAAAAGGATTGATCCCGGAGTTGCCCTGGACCATACTCTCTTGAATCATATTGTGTGAGATCAGGTTGAATATGGCGATTAAAATCATATGCTCCATGCAAAACGGCATCACAGAGAGCGCTGCCACGGTTCCATAAATTCCGGTAAAAATCCCCATTATTATTGCAAGGGCTGCAGATGCAGGCAGGCAAATCCATGTCATGACAGGCGCCAGTAAAAAATCAAGTTTGTGAATCATTCCAAAATGAACCAGCAGAGTTGTGGCAAAGGAGATAGGGATAATAATCTTCAGCAGCCATGCAAGCCCTTTCCACCCTTTTATCAGGCCTTGTTTTATCCCGGATTTTATTTTCAGGGAGATATCTTCAGGTTTTTTTATCATTTGAAGGCGCTTTTTTACTCACATTTGCCTTAACAGTTTCATTGACAGTGGCGTAGACATCTTTAAAGGATTCATGGATATTAGAGGGAGACAGCCTTCCCATTTCAATAAATTTAACGACAATCTCTTTTGCCGCTCTTAATATGTATTCATCTGTTTTGTCCATAATCCTCTAAATATCAGAACTTATATACCCGGTCAAGAATTGAGAAGGTTTTCTCCATATTTATTGTCATCTTTCAGATAAAGAGTTTTCCACTATTTCATTAATACTGACAGGGTCGTACTCATTTCTGTCAAACTTTAGCCAAATTCAAGGATGCCATGAAAAAAGCCGGGCGACTGTATAAAATAGCTCCCGCAGTGTGGAAACAGCAATGGGTGATTGACAGCCAGGCCGTGGGACAGGGACAAAAATCCCTGCGTTACCTTTCAAGATATGTGTTTCGGGTTGCCATCTCCAACAATCGTATCAAAAGCATTGAAAATGATGTCATAAAATTTTTGTACAAAGACCGTGAAAAGAAAAAGATGTTTCACTACAACGCCCCATTGGAGATATCAAAATATCGCTCGAAGAATCGAGCAAGCCTGG
>CAYZCC010000008.1:13632-23481 GCA_964476805.1 uncultured Desulfobacula sp. | reverse complement strand
TGACAATCTGCAGCCTTAAGGTCATGCAGTAAATTCTGATAAAAATAGAGATAAAGGCGATGAAAGGCCTTGTACATATAATGAATTTTAATTTCTTAAACATCGGGTCTGTTACAAGACTTGCTATTTCTTTGCTTTCATGGTGTCCGGCACCTTTACGGCAACCACATTTCCGGTTGCACAGGTTTTACTCTCTGCAGTTACCTTTGCATCAATCACCACTTTTCTGCCTTTTACTTCAACTACTTTTCCGCGGATTTCAAGTTCTGCACCCAAGGGAGTCGGAGCAATATAGCTCACTTTTAAAGAGGCTGTTACAAATCTTATTCCCGGCTCACTGTCCATGCTTCTGCCCTCTGCCTTATAAGCGGCTGCAGCAGCAGTTCCCGTGCAGTGGCAGTCAATTAAAGAGGCAATCAGGCCGCCGTAGACATATCCGGGAATGGCAACATGATGTTTGCTGGGTAAAAATTTTGCCACACTCTCATCCCCATCCCAGAAGCTTTTAATCTGTAATCCGTGTTCATTTAATCTTCCACAGCCGTAACAATGGCTGAAATCATCTGTGTAGTAATCCTGAAAAGCTTTTTGTGTCATGTTTTCTCCTTAAAGTTCATATTGATGAAATTGTGATTTAAATTTTTTTTTACCAGAAAATAAAAACAGACAGGGCAATCACCGGCAGTCTGTAAAAAGCAGTCAGGGTCAACTTTTTAGAAAATTGACGCATTCAGTGTTCTCTCTTTAATATGACAGGAAACCTGTTTTATAAATTCATCAATTGCCATTCCCATCCTCACCTTGCCGTCAAGGGTTCTTACAGATAGCGTGTTGTTCTGCTTTTCTTTGTCACCTATTGTGATTATAGCGGGTATATAATTCAGCTGGGCATCCCTGATCTTCTTTTCAAGGGTTTCAGATCTTTTATCAATATGGCATCTTATTTTATGGCGTTCAAGTTTTTCTCTGATCTCTTGTGCATAACCTGTCAGATTCTGATTTATGGGCAGCAGGACAGACTGCACCGGAGCCAGCCACAGAGGAAACTTTCCTGCAAAATGTTCCACAAGAATGCCGAAAAATCTTTCAAGGGAGCCATAAATGACACGATGTATCATTATGGGGCGGTGCTTTTTATTGTCTTTTCCTTTGTAGGTCAGATCAAATCTTTCAGGAAGAGCCATATCCAGCTGGACAGTACCGCACTGCCAGGTTCTTCCCAGGGCATCCTTGATGTGAATATCAATTTTAGGCCCGTAAAATGCGCCGTCACCTTCATTGATAAAATACGCCTGCCCATATTTCTTCAAAGCGGTTTCAAGACCCTTTGTGGCGTCTTCCCACTGTTCATCAGAGCCGATTGATTTTTTCGGACGTGTGGAGAGCTCAAGATGAAAATCCAGACTAAACTTGGAGTAAATTTTCTTTGAAAGGTTCAGAACACCCAGGACTTCATCTCCTATCTGATCCGAAGTCATGAAAATATGGGCATCATCCTGGTGAAAGGCACGGACTCTGAAGAGGCCGGAGAGTGCGCCAGAAAATTCATGTCTGTGTACAAGCCCTACCTCACCTGCTCTTAAAGGAAGATCCCTGTAGGAGTATGCTTTTGTTTTATAAAGCAGCATACCGCCGGGGCAGTTCATGGGTTTGATGGCATACTCCTCATCATCAATCACAGATGTGTACATGTTCTCCCTGTAATTTTCCCAGTGACCGCTTTTTTCCCACAACTGCCGGTTCAGCATGAGAGGGGTTTTGGTCTCGATGTATCCTGCTTTTTTATGCTCTTCACGCCAGTATGCCAGCAGAGTATTCCACATATCAACGCCCTTTGCATGAAAAAAAGGCATGCCTGCGGCTTCATCATGAAAAGAGTAGAGATCCAGTTTTACGCCCAGTTTTCTGTGATCCCGTTTTTTGGCTTCTTCTATAAGATGGATATATCTGTTAAGCTTTTTCTTGTCAAAAAAAGAGATGCCGTAAAGCCGCTGCAGCTGCTCCCTTGACTGGTCTGCACGCCAGTAGGCGCCTGATATTTTCAGGAGTTTAAAGCCTTTGATCATGCCTGTATGGGGAATGTGTGGCCCCCGGCAGAGATCGATGAATTGACCATTTTGATACAGGGAGATCTTCTGATCTTCAAGTCCATTAATGAGTTCAAGTTTGAAAGGATTGTCTTTGAAAATCTCAAGGGCTTCATCTTTTGAAACCACTGTTCGTTTAAAACTGTTTTTGGCTTTTATGATTTTTTTCATCTCCGCTTCAATGAGTCCAAGATCATCTTCAGAAATCGGATCCATATCTATATCATAGTAAAACCCGTCTTCCACTACAGGACCGATGGTCAGTTTTGCATCTTTGTAAATATTGAGCACCGCTTCGGCCATAACATGGGCTGAAGAGTGCCTCAGGATCTCCAGACCTTCATCATCTCTGGAGGTGATAAAGCGGATGGCCGTGTCATCAGCGATGATCTGGTCTAAATCTTTTAACTGCTCATCAATTTTCATGGCCACGCAGTTTCTGGCAAAACCTTCTGAGATAGTGACGGCAACTTCCATGCCGGTTGGGTTGTTTTCAAACTGTTTAACACTGTTATCAGGGAATGTTATGTTAATCATCTTTATTATCCATTGCGTTTTATGTCTGTTAAATATAAACTGCCACAGGCAGATTTGGTCTTTTACCTAAGGTTTGCCAATAGCTGAATATGAAAGTGCTTGAACAATCTGATACCACTTTCATCGAAAAGATAAATATTAAAAGAAGTGGTGCAAACAATCAAGGGGAAAATATTGAATTACCAATTTATTGAATCTGAAGCGCAGCTGCAGGATATCTGTGATGATTTTTTAGAGGAGAAAATCATAGGTGTGGATCTTGAAGCGGATTCCATGTACTGCTTTACACAAAAAATCTGTCTGATTCAGATTGCAACTGAAGAGCAGGCGTTTTTAATTGATCCTTTTGAGTTTAAAGATATCTCTCCTTTTTTGAATATCCTTGAAAACCATGGTGTAATAAAGGTATTTCATGGGGCTGATTTTGATATTAGAAGTCTTGACAGGGATTATAAAACAAGGGTGAATAATCTTTTTGATACGGAAATTGCATGCCGGTTTCTCGGTATTAAAGAGCGGGGACTCGGGGCTTTATTAAAAAGATATTTTAGTGTTGATTCCAATAAAAAATATCAAAAGGCAAACTGGTCAAAGAGGCCCTTTAATCAGGGAATGGTTGAATATTCAGTCCTGGATGTGGCATTCCTGGCAAAGCTCTATAAAATTATTTTGCAGCAGCTTTCAGATAAAGGCCGGCTTTCATGGGCCAGAGAGGAGTTTGAAGTACAAGAGCAGGTCAGGTATGAAAACAATCATATCTCTCCTCTCTTTAAAAAATTTAAAGGGGCTGGAAAAATGGACAGCAGAAGTCTTGCCGTACTTGAGAACCTGCTGCAGCTGAGAATACAGATTGCAGAGAAAAAAGATCAGCCGCTCTTTAAAATTATGTCAAATGCCTCTTTGATGACCCTGGCAAAAGAAAAGCCGGCAACCGTTGATCAGATTCTGAAAATCAGGGCATTAAGCTTGAAGCAGACAGATATGTATGGTGAATTTTGTGTAAAAGAGATAATGAAAGCAAAAGAGCTGGAACAGGAACAGCTTCCACTGTATCCCAGACCCAAAAGACGGAAAAGAGATGTAAAATCTGAAAAGAGGATCCGGCAGTTGAAAAAAATGAGAGATAAATTAAGCGCTTCAATGGGGATGGAACCGGGATTTTTATTGAACAATGCGTTGATTGGTTCCATTGCTTTTAACCCTCCTGCCACGCTTGAAGATCTTTCCAAGATAGAAAATATCAGACAGTGGCAGGTTGAAAACATTGGAAATGATATTATTTTGACCCTTGGATAATATTTGGATAATATAATGAACTCGGAGAAGAAAATGGAACTTGAGTTTGTCAAAATGGAAGGGCTTGGTAATGATTTTGTTATTCTTGATGACAGAAAAGGTGAAATTCAGCAGCATATAGATTATCCTGCACTGGCTTTAAAATTGTGTTCCAGACATTTTGGCATTGGTGCAGACGGAATCATGCTGATCCTTGAATCCTCTGATCATGACATGAAGTTCAGGATATATAATTCTGATGGATCCCATGCTCAGATGTGCGGTAATGGCATGCGGTGCTTTGCAAAATATCTGTATGAGAACAAGATTGTCTCAAATAAAAAGATGAGAGTGGAGACAAAGGCCGGCACTATAATTCCAGAGGTGGTTACCAATGATAGGGGCCGGGTTGAATCAATACAGATGGATATGGGTGAACCCGCGCTTTTATGTAAAGATATCCCTTTTAAAAGTGAAAATGAAAATGCCATTGAAGTGCCTTTAAAGGCGGGTGACAGAGAGTATCTCATTACCGCCGTTGGCATGGGAAATCCCCATGCGGTAATCTTTGTGGATGATATAAAAAAAATAGATGTTAAAACCACAGGCCCCTTAATTGAAAACCATGAACGGTTCCCTGAAAAAACCAATGTTGAGTTTATTGAAGTCGTAAATTCTGGAGAATTGATAATGAAAGTGTGGGAGAGAGGTGCAGGCATAACCCTTGCCTGCGGTACAGGCGCCTGTGCATCTCTTGTTGCCGCCAACATGACCGGCAGGGCATCAAAAAAAGCAGTGATCCATCTTGATGGCGGAGATCTGGAAATTGAGTGGGATGAAACCACAAACCATATTTTCAAAACCGGTCCTGCAAAAGAGGTGTTTAAAGGGCGTATCATGCTGTAAAGAGTATTATGGATTTAGCATAACTCATGGCGTAAGATCAAAGGAGAAAAAATGCCTGAACATATCGTTATTATCGGAGCGGTGGCTTTGGGCCCCAAAGTTGCCTGCCGTTTGAAACGGTTGAATCCTGAAGCTGAAATTACCCTTATTGACAGAGACAATCTGATATCTTACGGGGGGTGCGGAATTCCCTATTATATCGGTGGCGATATTGCTGATCTTGAAAGTCTTTACTCAACATTTGCCCATGCCATCAGGGATAAAGAATTCTTTAGAACAGACAAGGGTGTTAAAGCACTTCCCGGAGTTGAAGCACTCTCAATCAACAGAAAAGAGAAAAAACTGCGGGTTTGCCACCTCAATGACAATAAAGAAGAAGAGCTTGAATATGATAAGCTTGTGATAGCCACAGGTTCCACGCCTGTGAAACCCCCCTTTCCAGGCGTTGAACTCGCTGGAGTCTATAGGGTAGCAAATCTGCACCAGGCCCAGGTATTAAAAACAAGTATTGCAGATGGAAAAGTTGGAAATGCAGTCGTCATCGGTGCCGGCGCAATCGGCATAGAGATGGCTGAAGCTTTGACTGATCTTTGGGGGGTTGAGACCACACTCATTGAGATGGCAGACCATGTTCTGCCGGCAGCTCTTGGGAGGAATTTGTCAGCTGTTGTGGAAAAAGAGCTGCAGGAGAATGACATCCATGTGCTTGTATCTCAGAGGGTGGTGCGTATAAATGGTAATCAGGACAATAAAGTCACTTCTGTTGAAACGACTGAAACAACAGTTCCATGTGACATCGTTGTGCTGGCTGCAGGGGTAAAGCCGAATTCTGAACTTGCAAAAGAGGCAGGACTTGCCACGGGAAGATTTGGCGGAATCCTGGTGGATTCATGTATGCAGACCACAGATCCGGATATATATGCGGGCGGCGATTGTGTGGAGATCCCAAATATTATCAGTGGCAGCTCTATGGTAATGCCTCTTGGTTCCCTTGCCAACAGGCAGGGAAGAATAATTGCCTCCAATATAAATGGAGGGTGCGAACACTTTAAGGGGGCCGTGGGAAGTTTCTGCATCAAGGTTTTCGAAAAGGGAGTTGCCAAGGCCGGCCTGACATTTGATCAGGCAAAAAGTTCAGGTTTTGATCCTGAATATTGTGTGGTTTCCCAGTCTGACAGGGCGCATTTTTATCCGGATTCAGATTTTATGTATATGGAACTTATTGCCGATCGAAATTCAGAGAAAATTCTTGGCGTCGAAGCAGCAGGTCCCCAGGGAGATGCTGTAAAAGCAAGGGTGGATGCTGTTGCCCCTCTGTTTCAATATGGAGCAGCCGTCAGTGATATATGTGCCCTTGAAGTTGCATATTCACCGCCCTATGCTTCTGCCATGGATATTGTCAATAATGCAGGAAACTGCCTTGACAATATAATAAAAGGAAGACATGTGACCGTTGATACGCTTGATTTTCTTGAAGAGTTCAAACAGGAGAAGACAAGGGTTCTTGATATAAGAAGCAGGATACAGGCTGAGCCTTTTGTCAAAAAATATGGTGAGCGGTGGATCAATATTCCCCAGAATGAATTCCGGGCAAGGGTCAATGAAGTTCCAAAAGATGAACCTTTATGCCTTCTTTGCGGTTCAGGCCCCCGATCCTACGAGATTCAGATGATTCTGGCAGCGCATGGCATTACCCGCACAAGAAATATCCAGGGCGGCTACGCCATGATCCTTGCGATTCATGGCCCCCTGGATTGACAGGCAGCTCCCGGGGTTTTGATCTTTCAGCCAAGATAACCGGTCTTGTATGGATCAAAGGATTGATGATTCACAGTGACCGTGGTGTCCAATATGCCAGCTTGGACTGATGAGTGATCCCCCAGGTTTTCAGCTTTTGCAAAACAAGGCTTGTCAGGTTGTCCATCTGGGAGCTTACAGTTTCTGAAAGCGCCATCTCCATCTCCACCTTTTCAGGCTGTATTCCAATAAGGCAGATGTCCTCCGGGATCTGATCAAGAAGTTTTGCATAGCTTAAAACATCTTTCAATCCAAGATGGTGCAGGGACATCTTTGTGGTAAAAAGCGCCAGGATATCATCATTTTCAATGGTATTGATAAATCCAGGCTCTTTTTCAAAATCTACTGCATCCACAATAATCATTCTGCCATGTTCATCAAAAAAAGGGAGAAGATCCATCCCCATATTACCCCCGTCGATCAGGGCAATATGGGGAGTAAAATGATATTGTTCAAGTTGTTTTATAATATGGACACCAATACCTTCATCCTGCATCAGGATGTTACCAATGCCCATGACAGCTGTTCTGCTTTTATCCATTATAAAACAGTCACTTTTACTATATCACTGTTTTTATTATCATGCACATGGATGGCACATGCAAGACAGGGATCAAAAGAGTGAACCGTTCTTAAAACTTCAAGGGGCTGTTTTTCATCTGCCACAGGATTGCCTACAAGCGAGGCTTCATAGGGGCTTGGCTTGTCATCCTGATTTCGGGGCGCTGCATTCCAGGTGGAAGGCACAACGGCCTGATAATTTTTAATTTTACCATCCTTTATCACGACCCAGTGAGAGAGTGTTCCTCGAGGGGCTTCATGAAAGCCAAAACCTCTCTGCTCCCCTTTTGGGAAAACCGGTTCATTAAAGGTGTCAAAATCTCCAGAAGAGATGTTTTTTATGAGCAGATCATAATTTTTTTTCATTATTTCATAGAGTACATTACAGCGGACAGCTCTGGCTGCATGTCTTCCAAGTGTGGAGTGAAGATGCTCGACTCCAACTTTTATTCCAGCTAAAGCACCCACTTTTTCAAGGGCAAGGTTTGTCAACTGCTGGGTTTTATCATGGCCGGCCACATACATGGCCAGAACATTGGCAAGCGGTCCCACCTGGGCCGGCTCTTCCATGAAAGTCGGCGATTTTACCCACGAATATTTCCCTTTGGCATCAAAGTCTCCGGGTTTCGGGTCAGTATCCTCCTCCCATGGATGGCGTGTCCAGTCACCATCATACCAGGAGTGTTTCACACTCTCCTGTACATTTTTTTGAAAAAGATCATCGTTAAAGTTTTTGATGGGTTGAAATTTTCCAATATCACCATCTGGTATATACCCGCCGGGCAGACCAAACAGGGTTCCTTTTTCATCTTCAGGATATTCAGGTACACACAGATAATTGGTCACGCCTGAACCATACCCAAACCAGTCAGGATAGTGTGCAGCCACTGCTGCGACATCAATCAGATACACATTCTGGATAAAATCACCCACCTTATCCATCAGTGATTTAATATAGTAGAGACGTTCAAAATTGAGTGCAGACTGGCTGTCAGGATTAATGGGATTTGCCACACCCCCCACGGCAAGGTTCTGAATATGCGGGGTCTTACTGCCCAGAATGGTGACAATCTGGTTGGCATATCTTTGATAATCAAAGGCCTGGAGATAGTGGGCCGCTGCCACAAGATTGATCTCAGGAGAGAGTTTCATGGCAGGGTGTCCCCAGTATCCGTTCTGGAAAATACCCAGCTGGCCTGTATTGACAAAACCCTTTAATTTTTTCTGAACAGCGGTCAGCTCCTGTACGCCATTGGAATGCCAGGAGGAGAGGCTTTGAGCCACAGCAGAGGCTTTTTCCACATCCGCACTGAGCGCAGATACAATATCCACCCAGTCCAGAGCTGAAAGGTGATAAAAATGAACGATATGGTCATGAAGGGCGTGTGCTGCCATGACTATATTTCTGATATACTGTGCATTTTTCGGGATTGGAAGATCAAGGGCATTTTCCACGGCACGCACCGAGGCCATGGCATGAACCGTGGTACAGACACCACAGAATCTCTGGGTATAAAGCCAGGCATCCCGCGGATCACGTCCCTTTAAAATGGTTTCAATACCGCGGTACATCTGGCCCGAAGACCACGCTTTATCTATTTTTCCATTATTGATTCTGCAGTCAATACGCAGATGTCCTTCTATTCGTGTGACAGGATCAATTGTTATTGTTTTTGACATTTTTATTTTCTCCTTAGAAAATTTTAATCAGGTAAAATTTTATGCATGTTTAACATCCGGCAGTACAGGCAGAGTTTTAATAAAGATCAGATAGGCCATTATCTCCACAGAGATGATTCCAATAGTAATCATTATTTCAGCAAAAGAGGGGAAATAATGCCAGTTGGCGCCCGGGCTGAATCCAATCAGGAATACATTAAATCGATAGAGTGAACCCGTCAGCACCAGAAAAGCGGCGGACAGAAACAGATAGTTTGGCTGCTCTCTTTTCTGCTTTGATGACAGGATGACCAGAGGATAGATAAACAACAGATTTTCAATTATAAACATCACACTTTGAAAATTGAAACTGAATATCAAACCCAGCTTGCCTCTAAAGATCAAATCTCCAAAACGGATAATTAGAAATGCAATCAGAAGTTTTGGAATCACGCCTGACAGTTTTGAAAGAAGAGACGTCTCCAGAGGTCTTTTAAGAGCAACAGATGAAAAAAGAGATTCAAAAATCACCATGCCAAAACCCATCATGATGGCGGAAATCAAAAACAGCAACGGCAGAAAACCTGTCTGCCACAGGCCTGACAGTTTATCTCCTGCAATGACCATTAAACTTCCAAGGGATGACTGATGCATTGTGGGCAGTAAAACACCAAGGGCAATAAAAATAAACATGAAAGAGTTTATCTTTTTCAATGTTTTCTCCTGGCCTGGTTTTTCAAAAAATGCAGGGGAGAATTCCAGCCACATGACAAGAACATAGGTTGCAATACATGCGGCCACTTCAAACATGACAGAGTTTGTATTGGAATACCACGGCAGGAATATATTATACATCTGCCAGTATCTTCCCACATCAAAAAATATGGAAGCCGTGGCAAGCGTGTAACCAAACATGCTTGCAAGCAATGCCGATCTTACAAGGGGATGGTACTGCCCTTTGTTAAAAACATAAACCAGGATGGCCATGGCATATCCGCCGCAGGCAATGGCGGTTCCTGTTACAACA
>CAYZCC010000008.1:845-13622 GCA_964476805.1 uncultured Desulfobacula sp. | reverse complement strand
ATCATAGACAATCCACATTCCCCATGGATACCCGTCATTAAGATTGGAAACAGAACCGATTCCATACATAAACCGCTTGACCATGAATATAAGGGCGATGGCAGATAATACCAGAAGGATAAAAAACGGCAGTGTGAATATTTTTCCTTTAACCGGCTTTAATTGGCTCATATCTGATCTCCTTTATCATCTTGATTATCTGCTTTTGCAGTTTTATAGGTTGTCAAAGCAAGCCCTGCAAAGAGTACAATGGGAGCCATCATGCCTTTATACAGCGTATGCTGCACTCCTTCGGTTTTTGAAGCGTGTGAATAATCCGGCAGCTCTGGCAGCCCTAAATTTTCAAAGGGAACAGATGATAGAATCAGGTATTGAGTTCCTCCCCCCTCCTTTTCGCCATAAACATAATTTATATATTTTTTGACAGGGTTATCCTTTGATCTTTTACCGGTCAGATCGCCGACAGGATAGTTATAATTGGAGTTTTCCGGTAATTCCAGTCTGTTTTTCGCCTCCTGTAAAATATCTGAAAATTTTCCAAAAACAGAAGCGCCGGTGGGGCAGAAATCGCAGCAGCCCGGAATTTTCCCTTTCACCTGAACATGCTGACACATTTCACACTTGATAATTTCAGGAAAAGCCGCATTATATTCAAATTTCGGGATTAAAAAGGGGCATGCCACCTGACAGTAGCGGCAGCCAATACATGCATCTGAATTCCAGAAGACAATTCCGTTTTCTGAATCTTTTGTTAAAGCAGAAGCAGGACAGGCTGATACGCAGTTTGGATCCACACAATGCATACATGCTTTTTTAAAAAAACTGTATTTGTCTTTACTCTCGTTGCCGGTTTCACCCTCTCTGTAAATTTGAATTTTATTGAGTGCAAAAGTGTATGGATCAAAATCTGTTTGACTGCTGTCAGAAGGTTGTGATGTTAATTTATTATACTTCTGGCAGGCCTGTTCACAGGTTTTACACCCGATGCACAAAGTGGCGTCATACAGAATGCCAACGGCATCGGGCGGCACTTCTTTTCTTGCTCTTGCAAAAACATTGTCAGGAACAGAAACAGTAACAGCGCCGGCGGAGAGTACTTTTAAAAAATCTCTACGATCAACTTTCATGTTCCCCTCCTTATTCTTTTTCTGTTTCTCTATCTTCTTCCTTTAAAGCTTTTGTCACTTTAACCCCGGCTGTAATAGCCGCTCCGCCAATACCACCGGCAATGGCAGCACCCGCAGCATTAAACCCTTTGCCCTGTTTCTGGTCAACTTTTGGGTATGTAACAGGAGGAATAACAGAATCAACGGTTTGATGAAGCGGCTTTTCAAAGCCAATCCCTTTTTCTGTACATCCAAAACAGGGGTGACCTGTTCCCACAGGCCATGCACCGGAACCCACATCACCATAGAGCTGAACAGGGCAGTTGGCATGGGTTTCAGGCCCTTTACACCCCAGTTGGTATAGACACCAGCCCTGACGGTGGCCTTCATCACCATATTGCAGGGCAAATCTGCCGGCATCAAAATGGGGACGGCGTTCACAGTTTTCATGAATCAATGTACCATAGGCAAATTTTGGACGGCCTTTACTATCAAGCGCTGGAAGTTTATTAAGGGTGAGATAATAGAGAACCGTTGATAAAAGGTTGTAGGGACTTGCAGGGCATCCGGGCAGAGTCACCACAGGTTTGTCAGTGATAATTTCAGGAACGCTTTTTGCCCCTGTGGGATTGGGTTCTGAAGATTGTACACCCCCCCATGAAGCACAGGAACCAATCGCCACAACAGCGGCTGCCTTGGGTGCAAGATCTTCGAGAATGGAAAGCGCTGTTTTCCCGGCTATTTTACAATATTCACCATTGGCTTTGGTGGGAATTGAGCCCTCCACAACAAGAATAAATTTGCCTTCATTCTCTTTAACAGATTTATGAAGAGCCGCTTCTGCCTGATGGCCCGCTCCGGCCATCAATGTTTCAGAGTAGTCAAGGGAGATAAGATCGAGAATAAGATGTTCAACAGTTGGATGGGTGCCTCTAAGTAAGCTCTCTGTACAACCTGTGCATTCCTGGAAATGCACCCATATTACAGGGGGACGTTTTTTACTGGTAATTGTGTCAGCAATGGCAGTTGCCATGTTCAACGGCAATCCAAGAGTCGCAGCAGTCAAAGTGCAGAACTTTAAAAAATCTCTGCGGGCAATCCCTTTAATTTCAGGACATTTTTCATCCGCTTTTTTTTCAGATAAAGTGCTAAGGCCATTTGGCATTTACTTACCTCCTTTGAGTTTGGTGCCTGATGGAAACCGCCAGATCCCCATTCAGACACTGTATAGATTATAACCTGCCTCCTTTAAACATTCTTGATGTACAATAGTATTTTGATTCCTATCTGTGAAATTGTATATAACTAATTTGGCAAAAGCAAAGAAAAATTTAGATTTTTTTTTTGCAGATTATACGTAATTTTTTCTTGCTCTGCCGATAGATTCCAAGTGTTTTATCAGGTAATTTTTTGATAGATCAGCAGATTCTTGGAAGCTGTTCTCCTGTGAGCATATCAATGATTCTGACACCGCCTATCAAAGTCTTTAGAAAAACTTTACCCGGCGTATCATCAGTTACCCTGCCGATGATGGCCGCATTTTTTCCAAATTCATTTTGCCGGATGATATCCAACACTTTTTTTGAATCTTTTTCAGGTACAAAAGTTATTAGTTTGCCCTCACTGGCTATATAGAGGGGGTCAAATCCCAGAAGTTCACATATTCCGGCTACCGGTGTCTGGATTGGAAGCGTTTTTTCATAAATTTTAATAGTGACACCTGACTGGGTAGCAATTTCGTTAAGTGTGGTGCCAATCCCGCCTCTTGTAGGGTCGCGGAGAACATGGATATCCAGGCCTGACCCGATAATGGATCGAACCATTTTATTTAACGGTGCGGAATCGCTTTTAATGGCGGAATCAAATTTCAGACCCTCCCGTGTACTTAATATGGTAATCCCGTGATCTGCAATGGTTCCGCTGATAATAATTCTATCCCCGGGCCGGGCGCTGTTACCAGATACATTAACTCCTTTGGGAATCAAGCCGATGCCGGAAGTGTTGATAAATATCTTGTCAGCCTTGCCCCGTGGTACCACCTTGGTATCCCCGGTTACAATTTTAACCCCTGCTTTTTTTGCAGCATCTGCCATGGTTTTTAAAACAGTCTCAAGATCTTTTCTGGAGAAGCCCTCTTCAATAATCAGCCCCGCACTGATATAAAGGGGAATCGCCCCGCACATGGCAACATCATTCACAGTGCCGTTAACAGCAAGATCTCCAATATTTCCGCCGGGGAAAAAAATAGGATCCACCACATAGGAGTCTGTGGAAAAGGCAAGCTTTCCCTCTGAAATATCAAGAACCGCTCCATCATCCTGTCTGGCAAGTTCAGCATTATCAAACAAAGGAAGTATCATTTGAGAAAAGAGTGCGTGAGATATCTTTCCTCCGGATCCATGGTCAAGTAAAATTTTTTCTTCCCTCTCTTTATCCAGGTTGTCATCCTTTACGATTATATTCAGCTTTTTAATATCTCTTTTTAATTTTTATCAATCTCTTTTGTGTACTTTTCCATCCTGTCAAATGAGTCTTTCAGTTCATCAATAATCAGTTGAATTGTCAAAGTAATTCCATCATAAATTTTCTGCTCCATTTTTAATGGATCCGGATGCGTTGCCAGTGCCGGGTTTTCCAGCAGGGCCTTGACCATAAAATCACCAATGAACTGAATGGCATCAATGACCTCATGAACAAAAAAGCCCTCTTTATATCTTTCACTGGCCAGATTCCTTGCATAGCTGAGCACATGTATTCTGTACCCGGTGCGTATGGCTGTTTCAAACATTGAATAGACATACCGGGTTCTCTCAAGATGCAATTTCATTTTAAGTTTATTATAACTGGGAAACCGGCTTTTATACGCATCTGACTTCATGTTTTTTACAATTTTCAATACCATCTCATCTTTCAGGGAGTGCAGGGCTTCATATATGATAAGATTTGGATTTTTCAGATCTCTTTTTGCTATGGCCTCAAGGTTTTTTCGATGCCAGTCCACTGGATTGCTTTTCATGTTTTCAATTAAAAAAAGCAATCTTCTTTTTATATCAAACCGTTCCACAGGTCTCCAGTTCAGGGTATTCTGGGTGTATGAGGAGTCCACATTGAGCTGGAGGTCTACATATTTGATCATCCAGAGTTTTTCAAAGGTCTGTTTTCCGATGATTTTTCCCAGATAAGTGATCACTATAAGTCCGGCACAGGCCAGCCATTTCGGCAGAAAAAACGGTTCTACCTGATGTCCGGAATCATATCTCACTGAAATTGCAAACAGATTTTTTTGAGATGTGCACCCACTGGGGCTTGCAATGTATATATCATATTCTGGCAAGTTGGCTGTATTTTGAATGATTTTTATGAATAAGAGATTTAGATTTTTTATATGCAGATATGGAACGGCTGCCTTGCCTTTGCCTGCAAGTATATTGGATTTCCAGCTTTTTGAAAGCCAGGTTTTCAAAAAATTGTACAAAGGTCCGTATTCACACCAGTCACTGAATATGGCAGCCATTCGAACAATTGCAACTGGAAAATGTTTTGAATATTTTTGGGACAGCGCTTCACCTTTGCGCTTGCTGATGCCATAGAATAGGTTTGCATCCGCCTTGCTTTTCTCATTAATGACCAGACCGGGGGTTTCAAATTTTGTCACAACTAAAGAGCTTGCAAAAATAAATCTTTTAAGATTCAGTTTTTTGGCTGACTCTAAAATATATTGGGTGCCCTTCACATTTGTACGTTCATACTCCGGGCTGTCTTTGCCGTCAAAATCGTAAAATCCGGCAAGGTGAATAATAAAATCAGCCCCCCCTTTATCAGCAATATCCTGGAACAGATTTTCAATGGACTCTTTTTCCCCGATATCACATCTGATCCAGTTGATATTTTTATTTATGGGAACACATCCCTCTTTCTGGGACCGCCTGGCAATGGCATAGATATAAAAACCGTCATAAAAAGATTTGACAAAATGTCTGCCAACAAGACCGGATGCACCTGTGACAATAATAATCGGCAGTTGGGAAGGTCGTTTGCTGTTCATGATTTACGGATATCATATGGCGGCATCACTGTACAACAAAAAATGCGCTGCCTGCTTGCCAATTTAATCGTTTCATGTTTTGATATAGCAGTATAACTTTAGCAGAGAGGAACAAAAAGGGAATGAGTGATGGATTCATTTCAATATAGAGACGGAAAATTGTTTGCAGAGGATGTGGATGTTGCAACGATTGCAGATCAGGTGGGTACACCCGTATATGTCTACAGTCAATCAACCTTTCTTGATCATCTGGAAAAAATTAAGACCGCCTATGCTGACATTGATACAACCATCTGTTATTCAATCAAGGCGTGCAGCAATATACATATCCTCAGGGAGATGTCTGAGGCAGGCAGCAGCTTTGACATTGTCAGCGGCGGTGAACTCTACCGTGCCAGAGAGGCGGGTGCAGACATGAGTAAAATTGTCTTTGCAGGCGTGGGCAAAACTGATAAAGAGATTATTGAGGCGCTGGGCGCCGGAATCGGCTGCTTTAATATTGAGTCTGAAGCAGAACTTGAGAATTTGATCACGCTTTGCAAAGAACACGGCAGGACAACCCGGTCTGCTCTGCGTGTCAATCCGGATATCCGCTACGAGGCTCACAAACATATGACCACCGGTGTTAAGGAGACCAAGTTTGGTATTGATATCGAACGAATCCTGAAAATTTACGACAGATATGCTGACAACGGGGTTGTTGATATGTCGGTTATTCATGTACATCTTGGTTCCGGCGGTAAAAGCATTGATCCCTATGTTAATTATGTAAAGAAACTACTGCCCCTGGTGGATCAGCTGCGCAGCAAAGGTTATAACATTGACACCATTGATCTGGGCGGCGGTTATGGTGCTGATTACGGGACGGCAACGGTCCCTTGCGCAGCTGATTATGCTGCAGGCGTTGTTCCGCTGCTGCAGGATGCCCGTTTGAAACTGATTCTTGAACCGGGTAAAAGTATTATTGCCAATGCAGGGATCATGCTGACACGCACCCTGTTTAAAAAAACAAGCGGCAGAAAAACCTTTGTAATTGTTGATGCCGGCATGAATGATCTGATCCGCCCATGTCTTTATGAAGCATTTCACTTTATCTGGCCTGCCAGGGTCGCTGAAAATCAGGTGCCTGAAAAACGTATCAATGGTCTGGAAATAGAAGATACAGAGGTGGTTGATGTGGTCGGCCCCATCTGCGAAGGGACAGATTATTTTGCAAGAGACAGAGCAATGCCAAAGCTTGAACGGGGGGATCTTGTGTCAGTTTTCAGTGCGGGTGCCTACGGGTATACCATGGCAGGCAACTATAATGCCCGTCCCATGTGCCCTGAAGTACTGGTGGCCGGTGACCAGTTCCGGGTTATCCGGAGACGTCAGACCTATGAGGATTTAATTGAGCTGGAAAAATAGAGACAGGATCTGTCACAATTTTCTAAAGATTGCCTGATTGAACCCCAAACATTAACTATATCTGTAATATGCTGCACAAGCTCCTTCACTGGATACCATGCAGGGGCCGACAGGGTTGATGGGTGTACATGTTTTTTTATATAAGCTGCAGGATTCAGATGTTTTTAACCCCATTAAAATCTCACCACAGGCACACCCTTTAGGTTCAGGCACATCAACCCTGTCCATATTAAATTGCACCGCCGCATCAAACCGGCTGTATTCAGATTTTAAGCGCATACCGCTTGAGGGAATCTCTCCTATGCCCCGCCATACCGCATCACAGATTTCAAATACCTGGTTCATAATTTTTTTCGCCTTTACATTACCATGATCTGAAACAGCTCTTGGGTAGGCATTCTCAAGGGCAGGCAGACTGTTTTCATTCTGCCGTATAAGCATCAGGACGGCCTTTAAAATATCAATGGGTTCAAAGCCTGCAATCACGGAAGGGATATCGTATTTCGCAAATGTTGATCGGTATGCATCCGTGCCTGTAATCACAGAGACATGACCGGGAAGAATAAAGCCGTCAATCTGAACACCTTCTGTCTCCATGAGTGCAGCCAGGGCAGGGGGTGTCAGCTTATTGGCAGAGTAAACAGAGAAATTTTTGATCCCTTTATTCCGTGCTGATAAAATACCTGCTGCAATGGTGGGGATGGTGGTCTCAAAGCCCACACCGCAGAAGACAACTTCCTTATCCTGATTGTTTTTTGCAATCTCCATGGCATCAAACATGGAGTAGACAATTTTTACATCTGCACCCATGGCTTTCTCTTTTGCCAGGCTTGAACCAGATCCCGGGACATTCATCAAATCTCCAAAGGTTGTGACAATAACATTCTCAAGCCTTGCAAACTCTACAAAAGCATCAATATCTTTCTGGGCAGTAACACACACGGGACAGCCAGGGCCTGTCAAAAGGGTGATGTTAGATGGGAGAACACTCCTGATCCCGTATCTGAAAATTGACATGGTATGGGTGCCGCATACCTCCATTAAAGAGAGCTCTTTTTTGCTCTCTGCCTGAATTGTCCTGATTATATTTTTTGCAAGATCAGCATCTCTGTACGCTTTAATATATTTCAATCCAGTGCGCTCTCTTTTTTATTTGACCACTTTTTTTATGGTTTTTCTTTAGATTTAGAAATATTTTCAGACGCTTTTTTTGAAGAGTTCACTGCCGGCAGATAGAGGGTAAAAATCGACCCTTTTTTCAGATCAGATTCCGCAGTGATCAGACCCTTGTGTTTTTTGATTATGGAATAAGTGGCCGTAAGTCCAAGCCCCTGTCCTTTGATATTTCCCCGCTCTTTTGTTGAAAAATAGGGATCAAATATTTTTTTCAGATTCTTTTTTGGTATGCCGCGTCCATGATCCTTGAATGCTATTTTAATATAGTGGCCCTGATTTAGCTGCAAGCTGTTTTTTTCAGAAATATTAACATTTTCGCTTGTTACTTTAAGCTTCCCTTTTTCATCCATTGCCTCTTTAGCATTATTAATGATATTTTGAACCGCCTGTCTGATTTGTTTCTCATCAATATTTACCTGCCCGGCATTATCATCTATGGAAAGATCCAATTCAATTGTAGTCCCATGCAAAGCCTGAACAACGATATCTTTTATTAACTCTTTGATTGAAATGAGTCTCTTAAAAGGCTCACCCCCTTTTGAAAATGTAATCAGTTTTGCTGTCAGCTCTTTTGCAAGAATACAGGCTTTTTCAGCTTTCTCAAGCTCTGTCAAAATGCTTTTATCACTACTTAAATTATTCATGGCAAGAGAGAGATTGCCCAATATCAGAAACAGAAGATTGTTAAAGTCATGGGCAATGCCGCCAGCCAGCTCTCCAAGGGATTCAAGGTTGTGGGACCTCAAAAGCTCATTTTGCAGTCTCTTTTGCTCTGTAATGTCCCGAAAGCTCCAGACACGACCGATTATTTTGTCATCAAGCTTTTGAGGCTGTGAATACCGCTCAAAAATACGCCCGTCTTTGAATACCAGAACATCAAAGGTGGATTTTTCAGGGAAACGATATAATTCCTCCCTTTTTTTAACAAAAAGGTCCGGCTTCTCTAATTGATCAAGAACAAAGTTGAGTGCTGCGTTAGCATCTCCTGCAGTGACAATTTCCAAAGGCAGTTTCCACATTTGGGCACATTTATTGTTGTAGCGCACCATTTTTCCTTTTTCATCCTCCACCAGTATCCCATCGGTTGTGGATTCCAGAATAGACAGGGAGGTCATTGTCTTCTTTTCGGCCAGTTTTCGTTCATGAATCTCCTTGCGCAGTGCAACCTCTGCTTTTTCCCGTTTAATGATATTTTCATTTGCCTTGATAAAAAGAAGAAAAACAATCAATCCTATAAACAGGCATACTGTTAAAACACCAATACCAATGGATTTTTCTAAAGGATGGATGATCTGTTGTCTGATTTCATTATAACTGTTCAGATAAACCAGAGTCCAGCCGGGATAATTGGCAATCGCATGTCGATAAACATGGTAGTGGCTCCCCAGGTTGTCCACAGCTCTGTTTCCATCTATCCGCTTCATACCTGTCCAGTTGATAGGACCGCTGCCAAACTGTTTTGTCTTGATAATATCTGAAATCTCCTCAGGAGATTTCTTCCATAACACATGGTAGAGCCAGTCTGTTTGACTTGAAATAAACACGACATCTTGAGGATCCGTTAACAATACAACTCCGCCAGGCGGTTTTTTAAAACTCTTTTCAATCCGTTTAGTGGATAATTTTATGACGGCAACCCCTAAAGGTTTTTCTTCCCCTTTCTTAAAAACAGGATAGCTGTAATAGATCCCTCTTTTTTTTGACGTCACTCCTAAAGCCATATAGACAGCAGGTGTGCCCTGTATGGCCTCTTTAAAATAAGGGCGGAAACCATAATTTTTCCCTACAAAACTATTGGAAGCCTTATAGTTGCTGGAGGCCACTGTATTTCCAGAATGATCCATTAAATAACAGACACTTGCCTTTATATTTTCCTGGAAATTCTTCAGCGTCTCATTGGTATCAGAAAGTATTTTGTCATCTCCATTCAATAAAGATTGTTTCATCTCTTTTAACCCAGCCAGAGATCTTGCATATAAAAAGGACCAGGTTAGAGAAGAGTCGATATGATTTCCCAAATTATACAAATAATCTGTAGCCGCCTTGTTGGCATTTGCTTTTGAATTTTTTAACAGAGTGGAATAGTAAAAGTATCCCCCCATAGCAGATGAGAGAATCGTCATAACTGACAATACAGTAAACAGTGTTTTAAGAGAAATGCTGTTTTTTTTCATGACAGGGCCTTAAAATTCTTATTTTGATATTTTAATTTTCCAGTATCTATGCGTTCATATCAATCATACTGCCTGCAAGATAATCTTTTGTCTTCTGTCTTCTGTCTTCTGTCTTCATTGGGTCTTAAAAAAGATATTACCTTAAAAATTCAGATAATACAATTTTTTTTAAATGACGGCTGTTTAATTGATTTTATGTGCCTTGTGGTAAAATTAAGATGCAGGATTCTTAGGTCACCTTCTCTTTTTTTTAAATTCCATCTGCGCTCTGGCCGATACCACCTGACCCAGGCAGATACCGCCATCTCCTGTGGGAACCTGAGTGTGTGTAAAGCTCTTCAGGTTCATTGTTTCAAGCATTTTGATCATTCCATTTAAAATAAGATTGTTGTTAAAAACTCCGCCGGAGAGTACGATTTTATCGATTCCGGTTTCCAGGGATATTTTTCTTGCTGTGTCAGCAAAAGATTTGATCAGGGTGTAGTGAAATCTGTTACTGATAACACTGTTTAAAGTCTTATTCAGGATATCCTCCACAATTTCTTGAATGCAGGGGGTCAAGTCAATTTCAAAATATCTGTCTGGATTTGAATTTTTTTTCTCAGCCCCTTTTTTTTCTATAATGGAAAAATGATAAGGTTTTTGAGTATACAAAGGCTCTTGGTCACTCCCTGCATCTGGTTCTGCAGTGAAGTGCGTTTCAGATGCCGCCGCTTCCAGCTCCATTGCTGCCTGGCTTTCATGGGAAATTACATGACGCAGGCATAAAAGAGAGGATACGGCATCAAAAACTCTTCCTGCACTGGAAGTCAAGGGAGAATTCAACTTTTTTTGTATCATCTGAACAAGAACGTCAAGTTTGTTTATATCCATCTCTTTTATAAAGGGGATTTCAAGATCCATAAAATCGGTTCCAAAAGCCCTGAATAAAAAAGAAGCGGCCATGCGCCATGGCTCAAGAACCGCTTTGTCACCTCCTGGCATGGGAATATAGGAGAGGTGGGCTTTCCTTGAAAAACTTTTATGTGTGCTCAGCAGAATTTCACCGCCCCAGATATGGCCGTCCGTGCCATATCCTGTGCCGTCAAGGGTAATAGCAATGACCGGCTCATTCAGGTTGTTTTCAGCCATACAGGCGACAGCATGGGCATGGTGATGCTGGATTGCAATGGTTTTCGCTCCTCTCTTTGCAAGCGTATCTGCATAAAGGGTGCTCATATAATCAGGGTGCATGTCATGGGCAATTATTTCAGGTTCAACAGCCATAATTTTTTTAAAATGGTCAATGCTTTTTATATAAAAATCATACACCTTTTGATTGTGAAGGCCGCCGATGTGCTGACTTAAAAAAACTTTGGATTGTTTTGTAATGCAGAGGGTGTTTTTCATTTCAGCACCGCATCCCAATATTTCGGGTATCGGGTCAATATCAAAATCAATATCTAAAGGCAGGGGGGCATATCCTCTGGATCGCCTGATAAACCTTGGGTGTTCTGCCTGAACGCTGACAATGGAATCATCCGCCCTGAAATAGATATCCCGGTCATGCAGGATAAAAAAGTCAGCAATGTGGGAAAAAGCAGTGACCGCATCACTGTTATCAATGGAGAGCGGTTCTCCTGAGCGGTTTCCTGAAGTCATGACCAGGATATCCGGCCCTTTTTTCAGTAAAAGATAATGAAGCGGTGTATATGGCAGCATGATACCAAGGCATGTATTAAATGGGGCAATGGTTTTTGAAAGTTCTCTGTTTCCGGGGGACTCTTTTTTTTTCAGAAGAACAATGGGACGGTTAAGGGAGTTGAGAGTATTCTTCTCCATTTCTGAGACATGCACATGATTAAACAGACTTGAAAATGATTCAGCCATCAAGGCAAAGGGTTTGTGTGGGCGCTGTTTTCTCTCTCTAAGGAGGCGTACCGCATTATCATTACGGGCATCAACAGCAAGATGGAATCCGCCCAATCCTTTTATGGCCAGGATACGGCCTTTTTTCAGCAGTTCACCCGCTTTTTCCAGGACATTTTCAGGCCGCAGATTCATTTTACACCCCTTGTTGTCCACTAAAGATATCCTGGGTCCGCAGATCGGACAGGCATTGGGCTGGGCATGGAAACGCCTGTTCATGGGGTTATCATACTCTTTTTGACACGCTTTGCACATTTTATAGGCTTTCATGGATGTCTCTGGACGGTCATAGGGGATATCTTTGATAATGGTAAACCTTGGGCCGCAGTTGGTACAGTTGATAAAAGGATATTCAAACCTTCTGTCCCCGGGATTGAGCATCTCAGAGAGGCAGTCCGCGCAAACAGAGACATCAGGTGAAATCAAGGTGTCACTGCTGCTGGATGATCGGCTTTGAATGATCTGAAACTCCTTAAATCCTCTCACCGGGACCTGCGTTGATATCATGCGGGTTACGCTGGATAGAGGCGGCTGTTTTTTTTCAATATCATGAATAAATTCGTCAAGCCTGCCAGAACGTCCTTCCACCAATGCCAATACACCGCCGGCGGTGTTGGAAACCTCGCCGGTCAGGCCATACTGCTGAGCAAGCCTGAATAAAAAAGGCCTGAAACCGACACCCTGGACTAATCCGCTGATTTCAAGCCGTTTTGCCGCAATAGTGATATCCATATATTGTAGAGAGGAGAGAGTTTAACTATGCCCTGTATCACCAGCCAGGATATTGCGCATATCTTCAATGGTCTGGAGAGCCGCTTCTTCATCAAGCCTGTTAATGGCAAATCCTGCATGGACAATTACATAATCGCCAATTTTAACATCATCAATAAGCATTATGCTGGCCTCTCTGACCACTCCGCCCACATCCACTTTTGCCATGAAATCATCTATTTCAATAACT
>CAYZCC010000008.1:0-835 GCA_964476805.1 uncultured Desulfobacula sp. | reverse complement strand
ACCTTAATACTGCAAGACACATGGAAATAACTCCAGATTCAATACGGTTTAACTCCTGTATTGAAAACAGAAGATATAACATCAGATAGATTTGGGCAATACTTATTTTGAATCTTTAAAATTTGATGCTGTCTCATTCATCCTAATCCTTGACAATTTGCATGCAATGACAGTAGATATACCCAAACAACATATCGTTTCAACACGTTAATACAAAGGACGGCCAATGGAAAATAATACGGATATTAAAACGCAAGTTCATGAAATACTTGATGCCTTCAAGATATTTGATGGCATTTATAAAAGAGAACAAGTTGAAGTGGCTATTCAACTGAAGGATGAAATTACCCCTTCTCTGATTATGATCCTTGAGGACCTAATTTCAAATCCCAATACATATGTTGAGAACCATGATTTATATGATCACATTTATGCTGTGATGCTACTTGGGCATTTTAGAAAACTAAGTGCACATAAACTGATTATTGATATTTTCAGTCTGCCAAACGACCTGCCGAACAAGCTTTTTGGAGAAATAGCAACTTCAGATCTTCCGACGATACTGGTCAATACTTGTGGCGGTTCTGTTGACCATATCAAATCAATGATCCTTGATAAAAAAACAGATGATTTTTGCAGGGCATCTGCATGCCAAGCCTTAGCATACGCAGTTGTTGAAGAATATACTTCAAGAAAAGAAGTTTTAGAATTCTTTGGCACCCTATTTACCGGTAATGAAACGGATGGCACTTCCAATTTTTGGGGCTTTGTTGCTTCCGTTGCATGCGACTTATACCCAGAAGAAATTATCCATGTGATAAAAAAAGCTTATGAA
>CAYZCC010000007.1:6478-25973 GCA_964476805.1 uncultured Desulfobacula sp. | reverse complement strand
TTCTAAATATCAGTATAATGCAAATGGATTTTAATTAGTTTCTGTAGAAAAACAGAAAATTTCGCCCGGAAATTATCCCTTCAATGCCGGCCCGGTATATTTGCAGACGTTTGAACCATATTTCCAATCGAACGGTCGTTTTCATTTTTTTTTGTCTTCTGGAAAAGCGGACAGGAATATCATTGATTTTATCCCGTGTTTCATACCGAAATCCTTTATCTGTTCTGCCGCGCATGACAGCCGTTCCCTTTGAATCTGCTGGGGTGTACAATCTTTGGGGAGGATCATAATTTTCTATTGACATTTCAGGCACCCGCGACTAATTTTAATTAGTCATTTAGCTAATTATAGAATTATAGGTGCTGTATGGACACAACGCTTTTTACTATCAAATCAATATCCGATAAAAACAGGCTCAGAATTTTAAGCGTACTGCGGGTTCATAATGAATTATGTGCCTGCCAAATCACTGAATTTCTGGGGGTCGCCGGAGCTACCGCTTCCAGGCACCTGGGCCTGATGGTGAACGCTGGGGTATTGAAAACTCGTAAGCAGGGACGATGGATATATTTCCGTTTAAATGGGGAGAACACATCTTTAATCCCTCTTTTTGATTGGATAAAGGAAACTGTTAAGGAATCAAAGCAAGTTGAAAAGGATTTGAAGGCATTGAAAGATATTCTGCGTATCCCCTGTGAAGAACTGAGCCAGAAGCAAAGAGAAAGTGGTCCCTGCGCCAGTTCAAAAAGAGAGTGAAGAAAAGCAGTTGGGCGGCTATCAAAAAATCAGGAATGAAATCAAGGCATTTGTTGAAAAGATACCTGAAAATATTAACCACAGAATCGTATAGTCAAATCAAGGAGAAAAATGAAATGAGTATGGACACTGAAAATGACCGCAAAATGACCCGTCTTTTTGAGCGGTATCTGACGGTCTGGGTTGGATTATGTATTGTCGGTGGAATTCTTCTGGGAAAGATCGCACCGGATCTTGCCAAAACCCTTGATGGGATGTCCATCAGTGTGAATGGGGCACCCGTTGTTTCCATCCCCATCGCTGTCTGCCTGTTTTTCATGATGTATCCCATCATGGTAAAAATTGATTTTGCTTCCGTAATCAAAGCCGGCAAAAGCGGCAAGCCTGTCTTTCTAACCCTGTTTATCAACTGGTGCATCAAACCGTTCACAATGTATGCGATCTCTTTGTTTTTTCTTGGGTTTCTTTTAAAATCCTTTATCGGAACCGAGGCCATGGATCTGGTTAAGATGCCGTTCGGGCTCGACCTGCCGGTGGGTGCAACCCACGGGGCGGGTGTAGTTGTTCTTCAGGACGGCATTAAAATGCTTCAGATTCCTTTATGGAGAAGCTATTTTGCAGGATGCATCCTTTTGGGTATCGCACCTTGTACGGCCATGGTTCTTGTCTGGGGCTATCTGTCACGCGGTAACGACGGTTTAACATTGGTAATGGTTGCTCTCAACTCTTTAACCATGGTGGTTCTATATGGTGTTCTGGGTGGATTCCTTTTAGGTGTTGGCAGGCTTCCCATTCCTTGGCAGGCGCTGGTCCTATCTGTAGGGATCTATGTTGCCCTGCCGCTTGTGGCCGGGTTTTTCTCACGGAAATGGATCCTTTCTGCAAAAGGGGAAACCTGGTTCAAAGAAAAGTTTCTTGGGGTTTTAACTCCGGTAACTGTCAGCGCACTTCTTCTGACGCTTGTTCTGCTGTTTAGTTTTAAAGGCGAAGTGATCACATCTAATCCCTTGACCATTCTCTGGATTGCCATCCCACTCTTCATACAGACAATATTGATTTTTGCATTGGGATATGGTGTTGCAAAATTTTTCAAATTAAAATATGAAGATGCTGCCCCAGCAGCAATGATAGGCGCTTCCAATCATTTTGAAGTCGCCATTGCAACTGCCGTCATGTTGTTTGGCTTATCATCAGGTGCCGCTCTTGCCACTGTCGTTGGCGTACTTATTGAGGTGCCAGTCATGTTGATGCTGGTCGGATTCTGCAAAAAAACGACCCATTGGTTTGAATCTTAGTATGGATAATCGTATCAACATTTATGTCCTGCTGTGTGGCAGATAATCAAACGGCCATATGGCAATTCTATCCCGCTTTTCCAAAAGGACATATGGGGAATCTGCAAGGAGTGCAGTTCTGGCACAGCCCTCCGATACATAATTTTGCAAGATCTCTTTTGTCAGGTTTTTCACCTGCCAGAAGTCTTGGCAGGATCAGATCAAAAATGGTTCTTTTATGGAACAGGCCACAGGCAGGCAGTCCCATGATAGAGGTATCTTTATGATATCCAAGAAGAAACATGGCGCCAGGCAGTACAGCAGAAGAGTAATGGGTTTCACTAAATCCTGATTTCTCAATGGCCGCCTTTGTTACATCATCAGGGTCAACAGACATGCCTCCGGTGGTGATAATAAGATCTGTATCTTTTTCAAGAAAAGTGTTAATCTGATCGCTGATTATCTTTTTGTTATCAGGCAGGATAACAGATTCTAAAACCTTGGCACCCAGGGCATTAACCTTTGTTTCAACAATATCTTTGAATCTGTCTTTGATAAGCCCTTTGTACACTTCATCACCCGTGATGATCAATCTGATCTTTAAAGGGTTGATAAGCTTGACAGAAAAAATCGGGTAGTTGTCTCTGGCAATCTGGACCGCTTTATCAAGTTCATCTCTCTCAATTACAAGGGGGATGGCTCTTGTTGCCGCAATGCTTTGATTTTTTTTTATATAAGTGTTGTTGTGGATTCCGGCACACATGACATCTTCAACCATATTAAAATCAATAAGCGCCTCAGCATTGACCTTTAAAAGACCGGAATAGTCAGCGTTCAGTTCAAGTTTCCCTTCTCCTGGAGTCCCTGAAAACGTCACTCCGGGTCCTGAAAGCGCCGCTGCAAGTTCAAAAACCGCATCATCTTCATGGATCTGGTTCTCTTTTAAGTCAAGAACATAGAGATTGTTTTTCCCCATACGCATCAGCTGACACAGGTCACCTGCTTTAATTTTATGTCCTTTTTTAAAAACAGGGCCTTTGGATTCACCCGGTATTATCTGGGTCATATCGTGGGCAAGCGTTGCACCTACGCCCTCTTCAAGTGGTATTGTCTTAGTGCACATTTTCTATCCTTTATTTTCAACAGGTTGATAATAGGCGCCAAAAGCACAAGGTCTGCAGAGGATCTCACTGTTCTTCAGAACTTCTCTTTTGTCTCTTACAACCGTATGGCATCTGGCGCAGACTGCTTTAAACCGGGTGGGGCCCGGCATATCACTGGCAGGCACATCAACAATGACTTCTTCAACTGTGAAAAGATCGTCCTGATCCATCTTTTTATAGGCTTCAAGCTGCTGTTCTCTTTTGTCTGAAATATCAGGGGCATATTTTTCAGCAAGATCTCTTGACTCTTCTTTTGAATTGATTTTAAAGGCTTTTCTGGTTTCAAGATTAACAAAAGTGGCGGCCATTATACCATTGTCCACAAATTTTAAAGAGCGTCTTCCCAGTCTGACTCCGGTCACAAATGATATGGCATCTGTGGCACATCTGTCCATCTCCACATAAACAATGATTTTTTTTATCTGGGGCAGTTCCGCTGGTTTATCAAGTCCTATGAGTTGACAGCCAAGCATTGCCATCCTGACACCAACAATCTGACCGGGGCACATGTGGCCGTGGGCTTTTGCCGATCCATTAAGCAGCGTTTCAAAATCTTCCATTTTTTGTGACTCTTTTCCTGTAAATAATATTGTGCTTGACCTTATGTTAAAACTAACATAAGGTCAAGCACAATTATACTCTATTTTGAGAATATCCAATGAAACTTAAGTCAACCCAGGTCATTGTTAATGATGCCGGGGAAATTATAATGGGAAATGGCAGAATGCAGATCCTGGCATCTTTAAATCAGACAGGCTCGATAAATAAAACGGCTAAAGAGATGAAAATGTCATATAAAACGGCATGGAGTAAAATTCAGACCACACAGAAAAATTTTGGGAAACCGGTTGTTCAGGCGGATAAAAAAACAGGGACAAGATTGACCTCAGACGGTCATAACCTGCTTGAAAAATTCAAACTATTAAAACAACGCTGTATACAGGCAGATGATACTATTTTTAAAAATCTTTTTCCCGGTTGAAAATGACACCGTGAATTTTATTAATAAAAAAAGCACATATCCCGTTAACAGACGGTTTACAAATTCATAAGCCCGTTTTTTATGATATTTCTAAAATTTTTATATCAGGGCCGCTATAAAATCAGCCAGCAGAGACAGGCCATGTCGTTTAAAAGTATGGATCTGTTTTGCTTTTGCCGTTGCCATGTTTTCAGGTGGAATATCATTATCGGATACTAACGCTTTTACATGTTCAACAGATGAAAAGAGCGGTTTTCTTTTAATGTGTTTCTGCCAGATTTCAACTTTATCAAACGGTCCGCTGATCCACCCTTCAATAAGAACAATATCAACATCTGAATAGAATTTTTCAAGCAGTTTTTCAGGTGTTAACTGAGCACTTGCAGGAAAATATATGGCAGCCATACTCCGGGTTAACATGGAAGCCGGCACAGCACCTGCTTTTCTATGCCGGAAAGAGTCTTTGCCCGGCTTGTCGAGTTCATGGGCATGGGCAGTGTGCTTTAAGGAGCCGACTTTAATATCTCTTTTGACCATTTCTTGAATCAAATCAACCATCAGTTTGGTTTTCCCACAGCCCGCATGACCGATAATATGGATGGGTGTCATAAAACCTTCCCTAAATATTCTTTAAATTAGGATCACATCTGTCCGGGTGCTTTCTTCAAATGTCTTTTTGTAACACTTTTTTGTCAGCACAAACAACAAGTTTTAAAATATCATTGTTCAAATAAATGAAATCTGTTGTCAAAGAGTCACATACCGCTCAGGTGACCGCAAAAGCATAACGAAAAAATAGAGACTCCATATAGTTTTCTTTATGAAAAACTTTTTCCCAAGCTGGCAACCACACCTTGAATTTATTGATAAAAAAACATATACTTCAAAGAATTTTGAAGTTGGAAAAGGTTGCGTTTTATAACAAGCCTCTGCCGGTTTTAAGGATTAAATTAATGGATAATTTTCTGGATAGCGTTTGGGAAGTAATTTTAGCTTTTTTAAACAAGGCAGTGGTGTTTTTTGACGCCCTTTTTTCCCCCCTTGAAATTCTGGGCCCTGGATTTGTAATATTTTTTCTGGCATTTTTAATTGTCTGCATAACAAGAATCATCGCCCGATTTTATGTAACCAGGAGATATGTCACCTTAAAAAAAGAGTTTGAGCACTGGCAGGGAATCCGGGAAGAGGCCATGAAACATCCAGACAGGGAAAAGGGTAAACGGCTTGCAAGAAATATTGATAAGGCTGAATTGAATAAAGTTTACTATGATTATTTTTTTGAAGGTCTGATGAAAAATTTTATCACCCGTGTTCTTCCCATACTCTTTATGGCTGCCTATGTGACAACGGTATATACACCCCAGACTCTTTTAGAGCGCTTTGGGAACAAATGGGTGTTCTCTTTTTCCATTGGATCATCTTCTCAAATCAATATGAGTTCTCTGTTCTGGTTTGTTATCTGTTTAATAGTCTCATTCATTCTTTTCACCGTATTAAAAAAAGTCTTTAAAAAATACAATGCCGGCTAAAAAATTATATAATATCGTACTGTTTTTAAAATCTTTTCTGCTTTTTGTGTTGACAGAGCTGTTCTTATTTCCTGCACACTGTTTTGCGACACAACTGCATGCAAGTTCAGAGGGGATCATTACCCATCAGGCAGGGCATTTTTTTTTCCTTTTTTCCATGGGGGTTTTAATTTTAACTGTTTCAGGCAAAAATCTTAACCGACAGAGAGGGTGGCAGCTGATTCAATATGCCGCCTTTTTTTTCATCCTCTGGAATATCGATACACTCACAGCCCATTTTCTTGATAACCAGATTCATGCCGTCAGAATAGAGAACATTTCTCTCTGGACATTGGATATCGTGGCTGATAATGATTCCCAGTTTTTAGGGCTTTTTTATTATATTTTAAAGCTTGATCATCTGCTGTGTGTACCGGCTATGCTGCTCCTTTATAAGGGGATTTCAAGCCTTGTTAATGATCATAAAAAACAGATATCAGTGGGCCGCAAATGATTGCTTCTTCCATCCCCATTCTTACCGTAGATATTTTAGGCGCCATCGCCATGGTGATCGTTGCCCTTCTATGCCTTTATAAAGCAAAAGTATTGAGGGGACTTGATCCTGATAATGCTGTTTTTTTATACCTGTTATGGATAAGCAGTGGTTTTTCAGTTTTTGCAATATCAAGATCTTTGGGGCATATTTTAAAACAGTTTTTAGTGCTCAGTCACAATGGTGATGTATGGCACAGTATCAGCCCATATACCGGCAGTATTAATACGGCATCTTTTATGCTTGTCGGGCTGATCACTCTCTTTTTTAACCAGAACTGGAAAATCAATGAAAAAATTCTTCTGGGACAGAAAAAACTTGAAGATGCACATGTTAAACTTGTGGATTTGAACCAGACCCTTGAAAATAAAGTCCTCGAGCGAACCGAAATGCTCACAAGCAGCGAACATAAATCCCGCAGGATATTTGAGCAGTCTCTGGATACCATTATTGTTACAGACAATGAATTCAAAATTCTGGAGATCAATCAGGCGGGTATGGAACTTACCGGATTTAAACGAGAGGAAATGACAAGGGATGATTTAACCATGGGTGATTTTTTTGCTGATGTGGGTGAGTGGGAAAAAATATGTAATAAAATTGATGTAACAGAGTATATTTTAAATGAAGAAGCTGAGTTTTCACGACCGGATCATACGTTTATACTTGTTCTTATTACAGGAGGAGTTGATTACGGAGCCTTTGGATGCGGGAAATCATTTCATTTTATTATAAAAAATATAAATGAAAAAAGGCAGATGGAAAGACAAATTGCCCAGGCTGACAAACTGGCTGCCATCGGAGAATTGTCAGCAGGTGTTGCCCATGAAATTAATAATCCTCTTGGAATTATTCTCGGTTATACACAACTGCTGCTCAAGGAAGCGCCCGATTCCCAGGAGGATTTAAAAATTATAGAAAAACATGTTAAAAACTGTAAGGTTGTGGTCTCCGATCTTCTGACCTTTTCAAGAAAAGGATCCACCCGGATGTCTGTGATTGATGTCAATAAAGTAGTGGATGGCGTAATCCAGTTTTTATCCAATCATTCAGATTTTCGTCATGTTAATTTGATATTCAACCCATCTGTAAAAGTGGGTCTGAATATCCTTGGCAATGAGCAGGAACTTGCCCAGGTGATGATAAACCTTTTAATTAATGCCAGCCATGCTGTTGATGGAAGGGGTTCCGTAGAAATTTTTACGCAGAAAACAGATTCAGACAATTGCAAAATTCTGGTTAAAGATGATGGCAAAGGCATTGGACAAAAGGAGTTGTCTAAAATTTTTGATCCTTTTTTCACAACAAAACCTGTGGGACAGGGAACAGGCCTTGGTCTTTCTGTGGGATATGGTATTATAAAGCGCCACCATGGTCATATAAGCGTAGAGAGTACAAAAGGTAAAGGGACCCTCTTTACAATCAGTCTGCCTTGTGCTGCAGATAATCTGGAACAAAGTTTGCCTGGAGGAGACCAGTGAAAGCCAATATACTTGCCGTTGACGATGAAAAAGATATGACAAGGCTTTTACAGAGAACTCTGGAATCTGAAATTGATTGCAGCGTCTCTGCTGCCTTTTCAGGCAAGATGGCCATATCCACTCTTGAGCAGGAGGCATTTGATCTTGTGATCTGTGATATACGGATGCCGGGTATGGATGGTTTTGAACTGCTTGAATATATGCAGTCCAATTATCCTGATCTGACCGTAGTGATGCTGACGGCATTTGGCAATATTGAATCTGCTGTCGAGGCGATTAAAAAAGGCGCCTATGATTTTATTCCAAAGCCTTTTGAACAGGATGAAATTATATTTAAAATTCAGAAAGCCCTGGAAAGAAGCATGCTGCTGAAAGAGAACAGACGGCTTTTAAGGAAAAGCCACTCTGATTCTTTTGATTTAATCGGTAAAAGTGCCCCCATGCAGAAAGTTTTTGATCAGATTAAAATGGTCGCCTCCAGCGATATTACTGTATTAATTACAGGAGAATCCGGTACTGGCAAAGATCTTACTGCAAGATCCATACACGCTTTAAGCCCGAGAAAAACAAGATCTTTTATTCCTGTTAACTGTCCGACTATTCCTGAGCATATATTGGAAAGTGAGTTGTTTGGATATAAAAAAGGCGCTTTTACCAATGCCTCCGGAGATAGAGAGGGATTGTTCCAGGAAGCTCATGGAGGAACTATTTTCCTTGATGAAATTGGGGCGATTGGCGCATCCATTCAGACCAAGCTTTTAAGGGTTTTACAGGAAAAAGAGATAAAACCCCTTGGCGATACGAAAGTAAAAAAAGTGGATGTGCGAATTATTGCTTCCACCAATTCAGATCTTGAGCAGAAGATTGCAGATAGGGAATTCAGACAGGATTTTTTTTACAGGCTCAACGTACTTCCCATTGAGCTGCCTTCTTTGCGGGATAGAATTACAGATATCCCTCTGCTTGCTGAACACCTTGTTTTAAAACACTGCAAAAAAATGTCAAAAGAGCCGAAAATACTAACTGAAGAGGTGGTGGATTCTCTTATGAAGCAATCGTGGCCCGGGAATGTAAGGGAACTTGAGAATGTCATCGTTCAGGGGATTTTGTATTCAAAGGGGAAAACCATCTCCCTGTCAGATATTCCCTTGAAAAATGTAAAAATGGAAAAATCAAATTTCCAGAATTTATATGGTGACAACCTGACTTCCATGCCATACAAAGCCGCAAAAGAAAAACTACTCCACGAATTCAACCATGACTATATTGGTGCAAAACTCACTATTGTCAATGGAAATATTACCAAAGCTGCCAGGAAGTGCCGCATGGACCGCCAGGCACTGCAGCAGATCATGAAACGCTTTTCCATTGATCCTGAGCCGTTTCGCAAGTAATTATACAGTGATTTACCAAATCAATGGGAAAACAATCTTTTAGAAATTTTTTGCACCACTTGTTTTCCTGTTTTCTCTTTGCAAGTACAGCAGGGTCTTCATTCTTAAGAAAGCAGAACCCCTTCAATCAACGGGTCAAGGTCTCCATTGAGGACCCTGTCCACATCACCGATTTCAATATCTGTCCTATGATCTTTAACTCTTTGATAGGGGTGCAGAACATAGGATCTTATCTGGGAACCCCAGGCAATATCATCTTTGCCGTCATGGAGGTTCTGCCTCTTTTGTTCCTGCTTTTCTTTCTCAATCTGGTAAAGCCTTGATTTTAATACTTTAAGGGCTATCTCCTTATTCCGATACTGGGAAGATTCCTGCTGGCTTTGGGCCACTGCTCCCGTGGGAAGATGGGTGATTCTGACAGCAGAGCTGGTTTTGTTAACATGCTGTCCTCCTGCGCCACTTGCCCTGTAAACATCAACTCTCAGTTCTGATTCATCCATATCAATTTTGATTTCATCCTTGATTTCAGGATATACAAATACAGAGGCAAAGGAGGTGTGGCGCTTTCCGCCTGCGTTATAGGGAGAAATTCTTACCAGTCGGTGAACCCCTGATTCTACCTTCATGAACCCATAACAGTTTTCGCCTGATACACTAAGGGTTACCCCTTTAATTCCAGCTTCTTCTCCTGGCTGATAATCTATAACTTTTAATTTATAACCCTTTTTATCAATCCATCTTGTGTACATGCGAAAAAGCATTTCAGCCCAGTCCTGTGAGTCTGTTCCTCCAGCTCCTGCATTAATGGAAATCAGTGCATCCCTTGCATCATCCTCTCCATCAAGGGTAATCTGAATAGAAAATCTCTCTATTCTTTTATTGATCAGGGTTAATAGATCTGCCACCTCATTCTCACTCTCTTTATCTGACTCTTCAAGGGCAAGTTCAAGAAGTGTGTCCGCATCTTCAATATCTTTGTAAATATTTTCCCACGAATCAATTAGATTTGAAATATGTGTTCTCTCTTTTAAAAGAGAGGTTGCTTGATCCGGATCATTCCAGAAATCTTTCTGGGATATAATATGTTCAAGTTCGCGAAAGCGTTTCTGTTTTACAGGCAGGTCAAAGATACTCCCTGAGTTTGTTTGCAGTGGAATATATGGCCTGGATATTCTGCTTTAACTCTATACTCATATTATTTCTCCCATAGTTTTTTTTTTCTGGTTACCTTTTAAATCATCTTTTAACATGGAACTGATACCTTTTGCAAGTTCCAACTGAGCGACGACCCCAAGGTGAGCCCGACCGGAACGGGTTATGTGAATTTTTGTATGACAAATATCCAGACAAGAATGGCAAGAGTAACAAGAAGTGAGCCTGTGGCAAAGAGATCACCATGCTTTGTATAAAAACTGAGACGGGTTAAAACAGGAACATGTCTGGTCACGGCGGCATCTGTGAACAAAGATGTTGTTTCAATAATTTTTCCTTTGGGATCAATAAATCCTGAAATTCCAGTGTTGGCTGCCCTTGCCAATGTTCTGCGATTTTCAACTGCCCGGAAAACAGCAATGGAAAAATGCTGCATGGCAGCAGAGCTGTATCCAAACCAGGCATCATTGGTGATGGTTGTAAGCATATCAGCCCCATTTTTTACAAATTTTGAAGAGATGGAGGGAAACAGTATTTCGAAACAGATGAGAAGGCCTGTTTTTCTTGTAGATTCAGTGTTAGCGGTGGTCTCCAGATCATCTGTATCCTTCTTGTTTTTATCATGGAAATCAAGGGGTATCAATGGTTGTCTGCCAGGAGAGAAATTTCCTGCCTGGGCAGTGATTTTGCCAAGAAAATTAAGATAGCGGCCCAAAGGCACATATTCACCAAAAGGGACCAGATGATGTTTATCCCATACGCCTTGAATATTTGCAGACCGATCAAACATGTAGGACCGGTTATAGAATTTTGTATTTCTCCCATCCATTTCAAATGCCGGGCTTCCTATGAGAAAATAAGTTTCTAAAAAGTTTACACATTGATTCACCTGGTTTGATAACATGCGGTCAACTCCATAATAAGACGGCAGGGCTGTTTCCGGCCAAATCACAAGATCAGGATGTTTATCCGCCTGACTTTTTGAGAGTTTGATATATTTTTCAATGGTCTGAATCTTAAATTCATTACTCCATTTTAAACTCTGTCTGATATTCCCCTGAATAATCGTGATGGTTGTTTTTTCAGCTTCTTTGATTTGAGAATCAATAACATTGATTTTATAACCACCGTAAATATAGGCGGCAGCGACAAGGATCACCGTATAAAAAAGCGGGATTAAATATTGATTTTTTGGTTTTGTTTTTTTTTTAATCCAGAAAAAAGCAATAGAACTGTTGACAAGAACGATCATAAAGGAGACACCATAAATTCCTGTAAAATCAGCCACCTGAATCAGGTTAAGGTTTTTAAACTGGCTGTAACCCAGCGCGCCCCACGAAAATCCTGTAAATGCATAGGTCCTGATATATTCAAGACCGGTCCACAATAATGCGGCCAAAAGAGGCATATAGGGTCCATACCCCAGCTTTTTAAGGGTAAACACAAAAACGGCAGGGTATAAAGCAAGGTAGAGACACAAAAGTGCAAACACGCCAAAAGCAGGAATCACATGGAGCCCTCCATATACATGAATCGTTGGAACAATCCAGTATATAAGGGCAAAAAAATAGGAGATACCCGTAATAAAACCCGCATAAAATGCCTCTTGATCTGTCATGTGGTTTATGGATACAAGCAGGGGAATCAGTGCGAAAAAAGCAAGCCAGAAAAGATGGGTATCTGGAAAAGATAACGCCAGAAAAAGTCCGCTGATCAAAGCAGGGTAGTATTTAAGCAGAAATTGGATGTTTTTTTTAACAACCCTTCATTATTACTTTATCTTTGTTTAAAAAATTTGCTATACATAACAGTTAAGTCAACAGGCAGTCAACTCATGACAGCGCCAGAGATTATCTTTAGAGATTATCTTTATTGATAAAAATCATGTTCCAGGCATGAATTTTCCCATGCCCTTAGAAAAATCTTAGATAAGAGTTGAATAAACTTTACAAATTTCAAGTCAAATGATAGTCTTGATAAATCGTCAGATGATCTTCACCGCATAGGGAGAGTGGCAACTATTTTAAAACTATCAAAAATGGAGGTTGTTCTGCCGATGTGGAATATAAAAGATAGGGAAAAATTGAAATCTCTGATTTATCAAATTCTGATACTGCTGGTTTTGAGTTTTTTGGGATGTTCCCGCACCCTTGATACACCATATGATTATGGTGCAAGTCATATCCCTCCTTCAGACGCACCCGATTATAAAACCCATGACCCGTCATCTAAAAAAATTGGAACACAGAAACCCTATGAAATAAAAGGGATAAAATATACGCCCATTGCAAGTGCCCATGGATTCTCGCAAACCGGGATTGCATCATGGTATGGGAAAAAATTTCATGGCAGAAAAACCTCCAATGGCGAAACATATAATATGTATGCCATGACCGCTGCCCATAAAACTCTGCCCGTTAATACCTGGGTAAGTGTTCACAATCTTAAGAACAACCGTAAAATTGTTGTCAGAATCAATGATCGGGGGCCTTTTATCCGCGGGAGGATCATTGATCTATCCTATGAAGGTGCAAAGCGTATTGGAATTGTGGATTCGGGTACAGCAAAGGTAAGAATTACTGCCTTGGGGCAAGCCACATCATATTCAAAAACAACCCGAAAACCGGTCTCCTTTCAAAAGAGTAACTACTGGAAAGGTAATTTTACTGTTCAGGTCGGCGCATTCAAGGTTAAATCCAACGCGTTAAGATATAAATACAAGCTGTCAAAAAAATATCAAAATGCTCATATTGTAATGTATAAAGATTACAGGGGCGTCTTTTACAGGGTTAGAATCGGCAGATTCACCCATATTAAGGATGCTGAAAGGTTTAGTGAAAAAATGATTACAAAGGGTTTTGATCAGGCATTTGTTGTTGCACAGTAGTGGGGAGAGTGGCTATATTTTTTACATATATCCTGCTAAATTCATTTAATTGTTGATTCTGATTTTAATTATGAAAAAAACAGTTTTTCTGGACCGGGACGGGGTCATTAATATTGATTCTCCTTTTTATATCAAAAATGAATCAGAGTTTAGATTTATCCCGAGAAGCCCTGAAGCCATCGCACTTTTAAATAAATTCGGGTTTCGTGTCATCATCATCACCAATCAATCCATTATTGGCAGAAATATGGCTGACAGGGAGACGCTTGAGGCAATTTTTAATAAAATGAGAAAAGGGGTTCAAAAAAAAAGCGGTAAAATCAAGGATATTTTCTTTTGCCCCCATACACCGGATGAGAGGTGTTCATGCCGAAAACCAAAACCCGAACTTATCCTGAAGGCATGCCAGAAATACAGTGTTGAACTTGAAAACTCATTTATGGTGGGAGACCGTACAACGGATATAGAGTGTGGTATTAATGCAGGTTGTGGAACCACTCTGCTGGTAAGAACCGGCAATGGGATAAAAGCGGAACAGCAGCTCTTAGAAAAAAAGATTATACCTGATTATATTGCATCTGATCTTTATGATGCGGCACAATGGATCGTACAGCAATAAATTTTTTATGATCACCATTAAAGGAATCCTGGCGCGCTTTACTTATCAGAATCTCAAAAATCACTATACCATTGCAAAACTGGGTATTCGCGGTATCAGTGATCCTGTTACCATTGTGGGATATCTTGCAGGAGTGGCTGAAGGTGAAACCCTTGAAATTACAGGGAAATGGGTCACGCACTACCGGTATGGGGATCAGTTTAAAGTGGAAAGATATCAGGTGGTACTGCCCGCCACTGTTTCAGGGATCAAAACCTACCTTGGTTCCGGAATAATCAAAGGTATTGGTAAATCTCTTGCCGATAAGATAGTCGATTATTTTCATGAGAACACTCTGGAAATAATAGAAAACGAACCGGACAGATTACAAAATATCCACGGGATCGGAAAAACAAAGCAAAAGCGTATTGAAGATGCATGGAACAAACATCATGCAGTAAGAAGAGTGATGCAGTTCTTACAGGCAAATGGTGCCGGTGTCGCCCATGCGGCTTTGATTATGCAGACCTATGGTTCCAAAGCCATGGATGTTCTGGAAAATAATCCCTATCTTATTGCAAAAAATATTCCTCAGATTGGGTTTAAGACAGCAGATAAAATTGCCATGCAGTCCCCCATAAAAAAGGATGATATAGCAAGGCTTGAAGCCTGTCTTATATATACGCTTCTCTCATTTGAGCAGGAGGGGCATGTATATGGATGTAAACCTGAAGTTTTTAAATCAGGTGCCAGAATATCAGGGGTAAAACCTGAAAAATTTGAACAGGCTTTAAAATCACTGGTGGATTCCGGTGAGGTTAAAATTGAGCATATACCAGGAAAAACCGGATCCGATGCCATAAAAACATGCAATGGCGATGTTGAGAATATAAGGATTTATCTTGCACGGCTTTATAAGGCAGAATCAGGGATCGCATCCAGAATCAACGCCATGTTGTCCATGCCCCTCATCTCCCATGGCATTTCAAAGGATATGATTCTTGATAAAATCCTTACAAAACTTGCTTTAAAACTATCACAGGATCAGCTCCATGTTGTTGAAAAAGTTCTGGATGAAAAAATTGTCGTGATTACCGGCGGCCCTGGAACTGGCAAAACAACTTTGATACGGGCCGTTTACGAAGTATTTAAAATGCAGAATAAAAAAATTGTACTGGGTGCACCAACAGGGCGCGCGGCAAGAAGGATTTCCGAGGTAACCGGCAAAAAGGCAAATACTTTGCATAAACTCCTTGAGTTTGACCCGGAGAGCCAAAGTTTTGGTAGAAATTTTGTCAACCCCCTTGACCTGGATGTATTCATTGTGGATGAAGCGTCAATGGTGGATACGACTCTTATGTATCAATTGATTGAAGCCATGCCGGTCACTGCAAATCTTATTATTGTGGGAGATACCTTTCAGCTGCCTTCTGTGGGACCTGGCAATATATTATCTGATATTATTGAATCCGGAAAAATCAAGGTTTTTTTTCTTACAAAAATATTTCGTCAGGCTCAGAAAAGCCCTATTATCATGCATGCCCACAATTTACGAAATGGTAAAATGCCTCAATTCCAAACCCGTGAATCAGGGGATTTGTCAGAATTCTATTTTATTGAAAACCAGAGATCTGAAAAAGTGTGTCAAACAATTATTGAGCTTTGCTCAAAAAGCATTCCTGAGGCATTTCCGCACATTAATGAAATACAGGTTTTAACACCCATGCATCGGGGAGAGGCTGGAACAATCAATTTAAACCAGGCGCTTCAAAAAGCATTAAACCCGTCAAAAGAGGGTATAAAAACAAGAGATTTCATATTCAAGGTCAACGATAAAGTCATGCACCTTAAAAATAATTATGAAAAAGATGTATTTAATGGTGATATTGGTAGAATAGATGCAATCCTTAAACCTGAAAACAGAGTGGTGGTAGATTATGAGGGCCGCAGGGTTGAATATGATATCCTGGAGCTTGATGAACTCAGCCCTGCCTATGCCATTTCTGTCCATAAATCCCAGGGCAGTGAGTATGCGGCTGTCATTATTGCCCTGACAACAGCCCATTTCCCTCTGCTGCAGAGAAATCTTTTATACACGGCCATGACCCGGGGGAAAAATCTTGTTATTATCGTTGGCTCTTCAAAAGCCCTTGAAACAGCTTTTAATAATAATAAAACAGCGCTGCGCCTCTCAGGTCTTAAAGACAGACTGACTGCACAGCACTAATCAGTCAGAGCGCACACCCATAAATTTATATCCTTGGCAGATATCCCCCATATTTTTGATCAAAGTCGTTCCAGAAAGATCTGTCTTTATTTCTCCACCCTTTTCCAAAAGTTTTATTAAAGAATGGTTTCATATTTGAGAACCATGCACCGTATCCCTGTCTGCCGGCTATCCTTGCCTTGATTACATCGGCAATATGCTCAGGCAGGTTTGCAAGTTCATCTTTGGGAATATATGAGTCTGCGCCTCTATTAATGGATTCTTTCAGATTTTCCGGGGTCAGGGCGTGGGCCGTGACCATAAGGGCCGGGATATCTTTTTTTCTGGCCAGCGCCAGAACATCATAACCGCTGACACCCATTATATCAAGAATCGCTAAATCATACCGGTTATTGGTAATCAGTTTTTTTGCCTCTTCAAAACTTGCAGCCGTGTCAAGGGAGCACATATCCAGCAGCTCTTCAACCGTTTCAAGGATATCCGGCTCATCATCCACCACAAGGATTTTACGATCCTTTAAAAGCGCTATGGTCTTGATATTCTCAAGATCAAATTTAATGGTAGTCACAGGGCAGTGTGCTTTAAGAATGACATCACGTGAGGTTGAGCCAAAAATTGCTTTCTGGGCTCTGGATTTTTTTCTGATGCCAAGAAAAATCTGATCAATGTCATTCTCTCTGGCAAATTTAACAAGGTCCTCGGAAGGCGAAAGTCCTCTGACACTCTGCTGTGCATCACACTCCAAACCCGCTTTTTCCAGTAACTCTCTTGCAAAATCAAGACCCTGTTCCGCCCTTAAAATATCAGACGGTTTCTCAGAAGCGCCGCCTTCCATTGAATTGACAACATAAACAAAAGCATTGTTTTGTTTTGCAAAATCTCTTGCAAGGGAGAGAGCAAGCCTGCTGTCTTCTCCACCATTATATCCAACAAGTATCTTCACTATAGTTTCCCCCTACATCCATCGTTTACGACGCTTGTATGATTTAACATCTTTAAAGGATTTCCTGCCGCCGCCCTTGGTAATCCCCATGTAAAACTCTTTAACGTCTGGATTGTCCTGGAGCTCTTTAGAAGGTCCTTCAAGAACAATTTTACCTGATTCCATTATATAGGCATAATCAGATATGGTCAGAGCCATCTTGGCATTCTGTTCAACAATCAGGATGGTTGTTTCAAGCTCTTTATTAATTGTTTTAATATTATTAAAGATCTCTTTTACAAGTAAAGGTGCCAGTCCCAGGGAGGGTTCATCCAGCATGAGCATTTCAGGCGCTGCCATCAGAGCCCTTGCAATGGCAATCATCTGCTGCTCCCCACCGGAGCTGTATCCTGCCATCCTGTTGGTCACCTTGGAAAGCCTTGGAAAATGCCTGTACATAAGGTCATTGTCCTCCTTGATTTTTTTTGTTCCATCTTTACGGGTGATGGAACCTACAAGGATATTTTCATTGACTGTGAGGTGTTTAAATACCCTTCTTCCTTCAGGTACCATGACCGCACCCAGTTTTACAATCTCAGTTCCGAGTATCTGGGTTGTATTTGTCCCCTTGAATTTAATATAGCCTTCCCTGGTTTCACCGTTTTCAGGTTTTAAAAGGCCGCTGATGGCACGCAGAGTTGTGGTCTTGCCGGCGCCATTGGTTCCAAGCAGGGCCACAATGTTTCCCTTTGGCACGTTCAGGCTGACACCGCGCAACACCTGTACAATATCATTATATACGACTTCAATATTATTGACTTCCAGCAGATTTTCCATATACGCTTTTTTTTGTGCCCTGCCGGCAATATATTATTTCCGGCAGGGCATATATCTTAAAAATTAATATTTCTTATAAGATGTTAACTCTTATTTAATTTTTGACATAAATTCAGATCTCATGGGGCTTCCAATTTTTTGAAACTGTCCGCCTTTTACAACATATGTCTGAAGCGTATCCACACCGGCATGGTCTGTTGGGGAGTATGTTACAGGACCCACAGTAGTAAACGGCTGATATGAGTTAGGACCATTCATCTCATTGAGAACCTGGTAAAGATTTGCCATGGTAATGTCAAGTCCGGCAGCTTTTGCACGTTTAATCGCTTCTGTTGCAACCTGGGCGACCATGATACCATTTGCATAGTTGTGAGAATTAGCCGCTTTGTCATCACGTCCATATTTTTTTGCAAGGGCAAGTTGCGCATCGGTGCCCTGATTAGACTCGGATGTCAAATTGTAGGAGCATACCCAGTGATAATTTTCAGCCGCTTTTCCGGCAAGGGCAATCAGGTCGTTGCCGCCGGTATAATGGGCACCAAGAAAAGTAAGTTTGCCTTTTTCTCCAAATGATTTTGCAGTGAGTCCCAGACGTTGTGAATCTTTAATCATGGTTGCAACAGGAGACTGGATAGTCTGGCTGATTACATATTGAATGCCCTTGCTCATAAGACGTTTTAACATGGCGGTATTATCAAGATCTTTACCATGTTCTACAATTTCAACGATGTCAATATCAAGACCCGCTTTTACAGCCGCTTCAGTATCTGCAAGTGGTCCACGCCCAAATGCTGAAGGGTGAAGAAACAGTGCCACTTTAGGTGTTCCCGCGCCTTCATGGTTTTTGGCAACATATTCACTCAGCATGATAACCTGTTCAGAGTAGGAGGCAACAGGAAGGAAAATATAGTTTGAACCCTCAAGATTTCCCCTGTGAAATGATGCAGGAATTACAGGAATCTGTACTTCTTCAAAATCTCTCTTCAAACCAAGGGTGGATCCAGTGGAGTAATTAAGATAGAGCACAATACCCATGTCAAGGTACTCTTCAAAATTTCGTTTTGTAATGTCAGTTTTATACTGATCATCTCTTATGGTGCAGTCAATGGTATCCTCGCCCAGCATTTTGGTATCATTGACAAATTTGAACCAATCTTCAACACCTTTGGAATAAGGGTTACCCGCATCAGAAGTAGGGCCTGTGATTGCAAGGGACAAACCCAGTTTGTAAACTGTTCCACCGGCATATGCCTGTGCAGTAAATGCAGCCATTACAACAAGAGTTAACACTGTGTTTAACAATAAACTTTTTTTGATTCTCATGTTTCTTTTCCTTTTTTTTACGGTTTGGGTGAACTACAAAAAATTTATATATTTAAAGCAGCGGCAGTTAATACCGGAACGGCCACAGCTTGGTGTACGACTTGGTAATTCTCCACCAGTTTGCAATACCTCTGGGTTCAAACATTAAAAACAATACGATAACAAGACCAAAAGTAAACGGTTTAAGTGCAGTGGCAAGGTTCATGTTCGAAGGCAGATACTGCCCTGAAAGTTCAGCAAAGTGTTCAACCTGAAGATCGAGAGATTTAATTGCCACAGGGCCCCAGAAAGATCCATTCAGGGTGCCAAGTCCTCCTACAATTGCCATTGCAAGATAACCTATGGACTCATGGAGTGTAAAAGATTCAAATCCAACGCCTCTGTATACATATGCATGCAGAGCGCCTGCAACACCGGCAAAAAAACCTGCCAGAGCAA
>CAYZCC010000007.1:0-6468 GCA_964476805.1 uncultured Desulfobacula sp. | reverse complement strand
CCTTGATAAGCCCTGGATTCATACCCATGGCATCTGCTGCCCTGTCATTATCACGAACCGCCACAAGAGATCTTCCATATCTGGTTTTCATAAGGTTTCTTATACCAAATCCCAGCAGAACCACAATAGTAAGGATAATAAAATACCAGAAAACATAATGATCGCTTCTGCCGACTCTGCCGGTGAGCCAGTGAACTCTTCCAACATAAATGGTTTGTCCCTGGTTGAAAAAGCTTAAAAACTGAATCGTCCACTCAAAAATTATCTGAAACGAGAGTGTTGCTATGGCAAGATAGAGGTGTTTAAGTCTCAAAGCAGGCAAACCGACAATGGCTCCAAACACGGCACCCATCACGCCGCTTAAAATAATCACCACCGGCCAGAAATGGGTGACAATTATATGGGTATCACCGAGCACCTGGCAGAAGGATGCAAGGGTATAGGCACCCACCCCTACAAAGGCGGCATGGCCGATGGAGATAAGACCTGCAAATCCTGTAACAAGGTTTAATCCCATGACTGCCACAATGGCAATTAAAATATTGTCAATCACCAGCATATATTTGTTGCTCAGTTCAAACAGCAGGGGCCATCCAAACAAAATGACAAGAAACAGGGTGAAAATGGTCCTGTCAAGACTTGTGAGAAATGTCCGCTGTTCCTGCTTGTATGTGGTGAAAAAATTTCCTGTTGCTAACCAAGTATTTGCTGACATAGATTACACCCGCTCAATTTCATGGATACCAAATATTCCATGTGGTTTAAACCAGAGTATGATCAATAAAATAACATAGGGCATGACATCGCCTGTGCCGTTAAGTCCGAAGTTGCCGTCCAGATATCCTGAAGCAAACTGCTGTATGAGCCCCATGATAATACCACCCACAACCGCGCCAAGGATGGAATCAAGACCGCCAAGGATAACAACCGGAAATACAACAATTCCAAATGCATGGAGGGTCTCAAAATTCAATCCTGTAATATTTCCTATGATACAGCCTGCGGCGGCTGCAGAAAGCCCTGCTGTTGCCCAGGCAAGGCCAAAAACCTTTGGAACGGAGATCCCCACAGACATGGAACCGAACTGGTCATCGGAAACTGCTCTCATGGAGATCCCCACAGTGGATTTTTTAAAGAACCAGGAGAAACCGCCAATTAAAACAAAGGTGATGATAACGCCGACAAGCTGGGTCCAGGAGATTGAAACGCCACCAATGGAGATTGGCGCCTGGGGTAAAAATGGTGGGAATGAGAAGTTTTCGGTACCAAAGGGGGTCAGGTATATCAGTCCGTCAATTATGGAGCCAAGCCCGATGGTCACCATTATAACCGAAATAATAGGTTCTCCGATAAGACGTCTTAAAAAAATTTTCTCAACACTCATGGCAAGAAAAAAGGTGATGACCATGCTGGCAATGAATGAAAAGAAAATCGGCATACCCACAGTGACTGTCAGGAAATAGGTGATAAAAGCCCCGGCTGCAATGATCTGTCCATGGGCGATATTCAACACCTTGCTTGATTTATAGATAAGCACCATTCCAAGGGCTGCCAGGGCATATATGGAGCCAACCACAATGCCGCTGACCACCAGTTGAAAAAAATAACTCATTGATTTACCTGGGCTCCTTTCACTGTGAAAAACTTAATAGTTGTTTTAACATTTGCTGACTGACCGTCCTGATATGTAAAAGAGGCTTCAACATCCTGGGCATCAACATTTTCATCAAAGAGTGAATCATAAAGGTTCTGATATCTCTCCTGCACAAATTTCCGGCGGATTTTACCGGTTTTGGTCAACTCGCCGTCATCAACGTCAAGGAGCTTGTAGAGCAGGGCAAAACGTTTGATTTTAAAATGCTCTTTTTCTGCCCTTGAATTGACATCCACTATCTGTTCCATGATCAGTTCATCGACTTCATCCTTGCTTGAAAGATCCATATATGTGCTGTATGAGATGCCCCTGTCTTCTGCCCATTTACCCACAACAACCGGGTCAATATTAACAAGGCAGGCCACAAAGTCCTCCTTGTTTCCATAAATGACCGCCTCTTTTATATAAGGAGAAAATTTAAGTGAATTCTCCAGGAACATGGGAGAGAACATATCACCATTTTTATTGTGCATGACATCTGAGATCCGGTCAATAACAACCAGATGTCCGTTTTCATCAATAAATCCAGCATCTCCTGAATGCAGCCAGCCACCTTCCAGCAGCGCTTCTGATTTTTCAGGAAGCTCATAATACCCCGGCGTAACAGAATCGGATCTGGAGAGTATTTCCCCCTCTTCAGATATTTTACACTCGGTCCCGGGCAGAGGTTTTCCAACGGTATCAGGTCTTACATCTCCATCTCTGTGCATATAGGCAATGCCGACGATCTCTGTCTGTCCATAGATTTGTTTCAGGTTGACGCCAATTGCCTGGTAAAAGGTAAAGAGTTCAGGTCCCAGTGCTGCACCGCCTGTATAGGCTCTTCTCAAACGAAGAAACCCAATCTGGTTGACAAGGGGTCGAAAGATCATCTGCTTACCCAGCCAGGTTTTAAATTTAAGTCCAAGAGGCATGGATTTACCTTTCATTCTGTAGTCAGCCGCTTTTAACCCCACATTTATAAAATAATTGTAAATAAGTTTGTTCAACCAGTAGGACTGGTCAATTTTCAGCCATATTTCTGATCGTATGGTTTCATATATTCTTGGCGCACCAAACATGAAATGGGGTCCGATCTCTTTTAAGTCTGACATGGCAGTTTCAACAGATTCAGGAAAATTAAGGGTGATTCCGGTTGCCATGGCGACCCCGAATGAATTCATCTGCTCGCCAATCCATGCAAAGGGGAGAAAGGAGACATACTCATCTGTGGGTTCAAGGGAATCCACTTCCGTAAGCTGCAGCCCCATATTTATATAATTCTTATGGGTCAGTTTTGTGCCTTTGGGTAATCCTGTTGTGCCGGATGTCAGGCACATATGACAGACATCATCTGGTTTTCCTTGATCCACAAGGCGTTCAAAAAGATCAGGATCTTTTACATGCGCCTCTTCTCCAAGCTTGTAAAGATCAGAAATGTCAATAAACCAGTCATCTGACATATAGTTTCTCATACCCCTGGGATCTTCAAAAATAACCTTTTTTACATTTGGGATTTCATCGCGCACATCAAGGACTTTATCCACCTGCTCCTGGTTGTCGCAGAATACGGCACTCACTTTTAGATACCTCAAGATCTGGGCAATCTCTTGGGGCATGCTGGTTTGATAGATACCTGCTGAAATACAGCCGATTGAGTGGCCTCCTATGGCCACAAACAGAAGTTCTGGAATATTATCAGAGATGATGGCGATGGTATTATCTTTGCCAAGCCCGATTGCTTTGAGCCCCAGTGCGGTTTTTCTGACATAATCATAATAATCTTCCCATGTATAGCTGTTCCAGATACCATAATCTTTCTCTTTTAAAGCGGTGCGCCGGGGTGATGTTTTAACCCGCCACCGAAGCAGTTGGGGAATAGAATATTTAATTAATTCATCATTGCTGTTCATATCTGTTTACTCCTCCCCAATATATGCTTCAATTACTTTTGGATTTGCAGCAATCTCATCAGGAGTTCCCGAACCAATGACTTCTCCAAAATCAAGGACATAAATCCTGTCCGAAATATCCATGACAACGCCAAGATCATGCTCCACAAGCACCACAGTAATCTGACGCTCTTTCTGGATATCCATTACAAAACGGACAATGTCCTCTTTCTCCTCCTGATTCATTCCTGCCATGGGTTCATCCAGAAGCAGAATGTCAGGAGCAAGCGTTAAAGCACGTGCCACTTCAACTTTTTTCTGCAAACCATAGGATAGATTGCCGACAAGACTTTTTCTATAGGGTTCAAGTTCCATAAAGTCGATGACATCTTCCACATACTCCCTGTTTTCAGATTCAACCCTTGAGGCTTTACCAAAAAACCACACCGCATGGAAAAAACTGTATTTCAGGTTCTGGTGCCGGGCAAGAAGGAGATTATCAAGAACAGATAATCCTGAAAAGAGTTCCAGATTCTGGAATGCCCTTGAAATTCCTATATTTGAAACCTGATGCGGAGAGGCATGGGTCAGCTCTTTGTCCTTGTAAAAGATATTCCCCTCTGTGGGATGGTAAAAACCTGAAATACAATTGAGTATACTGGTTTTACCTGCACCATTGGGGCCGATAATTGAGGTGATAAGACCCGGCTCTATTTCCATATCCACATTGGATAGTGCCTTCAGTCCACCAAAAGAGAGTGTTACATTTGAAACATTTAGATGTGCCATATCATTTTAATTTTTCCGAATTTTTTAAATCAGATTAAGCGTTTTGAATATACAAGAATGACGTGTCATTCAAAGTTCTCAATTATTTACCAATTTAAACCCAACCTCCTGCCAAATTTATAGTCTCTTTTATAAAATTATTTATGAGCGGTTACGTCAAGCTAAGATATTAATTCTTATAAAGAAAACAGATTTTATCTATCATAATCCTTCTATTGATATAACGCTTTTATTTTTTCCTATTGATATAGCGCTTTTATTTTTTCACGATCTATTGAACCCTCGGCAGTCTTTGGTAATTCATTGATAAATTCTACATGCCTTGGTTTTTTATAACCGGCTATGAGTGATCCTGTAAACTTTATAAGATCATCCTTATCCAGTTTAAAACCAGAATTCAGAGAACAGACCGCTTTGATGCCTTCACCAAATTTTTTGTCAGGCACACCAAATACACACACTTCTCTGACGGCCTCATGCTGGATAACCGCTTTTTCAACTTCAGCAGGAAACACATTTTCACCCCCCGGCTTGATCAGCTCTTTTTCCGCTTTTCTGCCTTTAAAGAAGAGGTACCCTTCATTGTCTATCATGCCAAGATCGCCTGTATGATGCCATCCTCCTCTGAGTGTGTGTGCATTGAGTTCCTCTGCATTCCAGTATCCCTGAAAGACCAGAGGCCCCCTTAAGAGAATCTCCCCTGTTTCACCAACCGGCAGAAGATGATCAAAATCATCTGCAATTTTAATATTGGCAAGAGTGGATATAATGCCTGCTGATCCTGGTTTATCAAAATATTGAGTAAAGGTTATCAAACCCGATGTTTCGGTCTGCCCGTAAAGGGTCCAGAACTTTGAACTGGTTTTCGATTCCCACGCTTTTACCGTATCCGGCATATCAATGCCTGCTGCTGTCTCAAGGCTTGACATATCATAGCTGTGCTCTTTTGCTGCATCCAGGAGATTGGAGAGTATGGGAGGAAACGATCCAAGGAGATTGACTCTCTGCTCCTGTATCACTTCCAGGGTTTTGAGCGGATCAAATTGATCCTGAATAACATTTTTACCGCCTGCCTGAAGAGTTCCCAGGCCAAGATTTACTCCCATTATGTGAAACAGCGGCAGAATATTCAGATAGGTTTTGGTTCCATTAAGATCAAAGGCGTGAATGATCTGCTGGTTTGATAAAATAATATTTTCCTGTGAAAGAACCGCTCCCCTGGGTTTCCCCTGCATGGCAGCGGTATGGATAATGACAAAGGGATCCCTGGAGTTGTAGGATACCCCGGTCTGAAGTGGAGAGTTTTCATACAGGTCTGAAAAATTATCATCCTCTCCATCAATCACATAGGTGTGTTCAAGGCAGGAGAAAACCTCCATGAGATCTTTTGTCTCTTCTGCCATCGCCTTGTCTGAAAAGAGAACTGATGGTGTGGTGTCATCGATTATATGTGATATCTCATCTTTTCTCAATCGCCTGTTAATAAGAACAAGCGTGAGATTAAGTGCTGATGCCGCGCCGAAAAGATGAAAAAAGAGGGGGTGGTTTCTGCACAAGACCGCCACTCTGGCGCTTCTATCAAGGTTCAGTTTTTCAAGGCCGCTGGCAAGTCTGGCGGTTTTTGAAAAAAGCTCAGCATATGTTGTCTCCTGTCTGTCCCAGTAAACAGCCGTGGAAGAACCCTTGTAAAGTGCGTTTTTTTCATAAATATCAAAAAAACTTAAATGACGGCAACCCTCCATACAATCACCCCTTTTAAAAATCCAAACGAGCGTTCAGTCTCACGTGCATATATGTAATAATTTAATTCACCTTGGTTTGTCAAAGGGTTTGTCAAATTTGATTCACCCTGGTTTGTCAAAGGGTTTGTCAAAGGGTTTTTCAATTATTTTTTTTCAGAGGGAAAAATATAGTGAAAACAGAGCCTCCAGAGTTTAAACAATCTTTCTGGCTGTGGCAGAATTCACACTTTTCAATATCACCGGGACATGATTTATCCCTGTTATTCAGAAGAAAACGGCAACGCTGTGATTCCATTTTAAGTGTCAATCCCAGGCGGTCTGAAAAAATTTTGGTTCTCAGGAGGTCCGCCCCTTTTCCACCCGCATTAAATGCAAAAGGTATTTTTGTTGAGTACAAAAGTGTCTCCTGTGT
>CAYZCC010000006.1:13542-26464 GCA_964476805.1 uncultured Desulfobacula sp. | reverse complement strand
GAACCGCATACTTATATTGTTAACCCTGCTGTTTACAGGAGACATATTTTTAGCGCACTCTGGTTTATCTGGATAGTTGGAATAATTCAACTAATTGAAGGAATGAAAGAGATCGAATTTTTAACCCACCTGTGGTCACTTTATTAATATCAGTCTGATAATGCCAGGACATCTCTCTATAATCTCTCTATATGGGTACGAGATTTACATAGATAGATTGAAAATTAGTCATGATTCATTGTATTCAAGATGGAATGATAACCCATAGCCTAACACAAAAAAGATTAGAGTCCCTGTATTCAGTATCTGGGAATCAAAGAAGCCACCTACAAAAATAATACGGCAAATGAATAGTGAAAGTTGCCCCAAAGAAGTAAAAATTGGATTGGAATTAACAGGAGGAAAAAATGTCCAAAATTGTAAATCGTGAGGAGATGGCTCAAGGAACCATTATCCTTAATGAAATAGAAGCCCCACGCATATCACAAAAAGCCAAACCCGGACAGTTTGTGATACTTCAGGCGGATGAGACAGGAGAGCGGATTCCGTTGACCATGGCCGACACTGACCCGGAAAAAGGGACGATTACAATCATTTACATGGTCGTGGGTAAATCTTCTGCCCGATTTAAGGATCTGAAAGTCGGGGATTCGTATTTTGCCCTCATCGGTCCCTTAGGTAAACCCACCCACATTGAAAATGTCGGAAAGGTTGTATGTGTTGGAGGCGGAACAGGGATTGCGTTACTCCATCCCATAACAAGAGCATTAAAAGCAGTTGGAAATGATGTAACAACTATTCTTGGATCTCGAAGCTATGACCTTCTGATCATGGAAGATAAGATGAAAGAGGCATCCACAAGACTTCATATCTGTACTGATGACGGCACAATGGGACATCACGGTTTTGTGACCGATGTTTTAAAACAAACTCTGGAAAATGATGATATTGATCTTGTGGTTGCCATCGGCCCCGTACCCATGATGAAATTCTGCAGTTTGATCACCAAAAAGAAAAATATACCCACACTGGTAAGTCTTAATCCCATCATGGTGGATGGCACCGGCATGTGCGGATGCTGCCGTGTCTCCATTGGCACCGAAACCAAGTTTGCATGTGTTGACGGGCCTGAATTTGATGCCCATCAAGTGGATTTTGATGAACTGGAAAAACGTTTGGCTTCCTATCTTGAAGATGAAAAAACAAGCCTTGAAGCATATGAAAATCAGAAAGCATAAAAATAACCACCCCAATAGTGGTGTGACTATTTGGAGGAACAGATGGCAGAAAAGATAAAAACACCCCGGGCAAAAATGCCTGAGCAGGACCCGGATGCAAGAAGAAGAAACTTTGATGAAGTCCCGCTGGGACTGACTGAAGAGATGGCTGTACTTGAAGCATCAAGGTGTCTTCAGTGTAAAAAGCCTTTATGTATGGATGGATGTCCGGTTTCCGTAAAAATACCGGATTTTATAAAACTGATTGGTGAAAAGAATTTTTCAGATGCGGCTATAAAATTGTGGGAGACAAATGCGCTTCCTGCTGTATGCGGCCGTGTCTGCCCCCAGGAAGATCAGTGTGAAGGCAAATGTATCGTGGGCAGAAAAGGAGATCCTGTTGCCATAGGGTATCTGGAAAAATTTGCTGCTGACTGGGAGAGGGAAAATGGTTCCGGAGAAATCCCTGCAATTACAGAAAAAACAGGCAAAAAAGTGGCTGTAATCGGTTCCGGCCCTTCAGGAATTACTGTTGCAGGGGACCTTCTGCTGAAAGGCCATGATGTCACTATTTTTGAGGCTTTTCACAAACCAGGAGGCGTCCTGGTTTATGGAATCCCTGAGTTTCGCCTGCCAAAATCAATCGTCGCTTCTGAAATTGCAGGCCTTGAAAAAATGGGAGCAACCATTGAATGCAATACCGTTGTAGGAGCATCGGTCTCCATTGATGAGCTCTTTGAAGAGGGCTATCAAGCAGTTTATATTGGCGTAGGAGCGGGTCTTCCAAGATTCATGAATATTGAGGGTGAAAATTTTATCGGTATCTATTCAGCCAATGAATACCTGACACGAACAAACCTTATGAAAGGATATCGTTTCCCTGAATATGACACGCCGATTGCAAGGGGTAAAAATGTTGTTGTGCTTGGCGCCGGAAATGTGGCCATGGATTCAGCCAGAACAGCCATGAGGCTTGGTGCCGAATCTGTCAAGGTTGTTTACAGGAGATCCAGAGAAGAGATGCCGGCAAGGGATGAAGAGCTTCACCATGCTGAAGAGGAGAAAATTGAATTTGTTCTTCTCACCAACCCCACAAAATTCTACGGAGATGAAAACGGCAGACTGACTGGAATGCAGTGTCTTCGGATGGCGCTTGGAGAACCCGATGATTCAGGCAGGAGAAGACCTGTTCCCATTAAAGGTTCAGAATTTGATTTTGACTGTGACCTTGTTGTTGTCTCTGTGGGATCCAATGCCAATCCTCTGCTGACAAGCGCAACTCCCGGGCTTAATTTGAACCGGTGGGGCAATATTGAAGCGGATCCTGCAAACGGCAAAACATCAAGAAGAGGCGTATGGGCAGGAGGAGATATCGTTACAGGAGCTGCAACAGTTATTCTTGCCATGGGAGCAGGCAGAGATGCTGCCAACTCCATGCATGACTATCTGACATTGGGCTGGTAATAAAATTGTCAACGACTGATACCTGAAAGCACCTGGGGAAAAAACACCTCCTCAATAGTGAAATTATTTTTCATCGCAGCGTGTTCATCGGCTGCACGAACAGTTGTCAGAGCCGCCCTGGCAGTTACTGTCTCCGCCTGAACAGCTTCGGACATATCCTGTTTTATTGAACATGCGGCCCAGGACGAGTGCGCCCGCAAACAAAAGCATCACTATCAATGTGATGATGAAATATGGAATCATAGGAACTCCTTTATAAAAAATATTGTTGAGATCTCTTTGAGTTGTTCATTCTCAATATAAATAAAATGGGCAGGGATCTTAAACTGTGTGGCAATCTCCATCCCTCTATCTTTGCCTGAAACCATCAAAGCGGTTGCCCATGCATCTGCCTTAAAACACTGCCCATCTGGAATTGCCACCGTAACACCTGCCACATCATTTTGAACCGGCCGGCCTATTTCAGGATCAATGGTGTGGGAGTAACGTTTTTCACCCTCTATAAAAAAATTGCGGTAATCCCCTGACGTTGCCACGGCACAGTCAGTCAGGTTTAAAACCTTGTGATAGGTTTTGTTTTTCAAAGGCCTTGGTGATTCAATGGCAATCTTCCAGGGCCGATCTTTTTTCATACCCCCGGTTCTGATTTCACCGCCGATTTCAACCATATAGTCTGTTATTCCAGATTCTTCAAGTAGAGCGGCAATCTTGTCCACACCATACCCTTTGGCTATACTGGAGAGATCAATAAAGCTTTCTTTAAATCTTTTTTTAAGCCGGTTGTGCTCTCCTTGAAAAATGATCTGATCATACCCACTGATCTGCATTGCTTTTTCTATCTGCAGATCCGCTGGAATTTTTCTCTCCCCCTTGGGGCCAAAGCCCCATAGATTAATGATGGGGCCCAAAGTGACATCATATTTTCCATCTGTTATCCTGGATAACTCAAAAGCAAAATCAATAAGTCTGGATAACTCTGGATGCAGATTTATCCATTGACCGCTATCTGCTTGATTCACAAGGGATATATCGGATTCAGCTTCCCAGGTTGACATCATGGCGTTAATCTTTAAAAGTGCTGCATCGACTGCTTTTTTGATGACGTCGGCATCTTTTGAAGCGCCATTTTTAACATACTTTATACTGTAAGTGGTTCCCATGGTTACGCCCTGAAAACCACTCACATCACTTGAAGAACCACCACACCCTGATAATAGACCCAGGTAAAAAATCAGTATCAAGGCCAGAGAAGCGATATGGCACTCTGACTGCTTCATTCTGTATCCAGTTGAAGGATGTCTGTCTGGAAACCCCATTTTGGACTCTTCTTACAAGCGCCTGCTATCCGCCAAAATCATCCAGCATGATATCTTCAGGCTCAACCCCCTGATCAATCAGCATTTTGATGACAGCAGAGTTCATCATTGGGGGGCCGCACATATAGTATTCGCAGTCTTCCGGCGCCTCATGTCTGGATAGATATTCGTCATAAAGGACCTGATGAATAAAGCCGGTGAGACCCGTCCAGTCATCTTCGGGCTGGGGTTCTGACAGGGCAATATACCATGAGAAATTTTCGTTTTCCGCGGCAAGCGTGTCAAAATCATCCTGATAAAAGATCTCCTTTTCCGACCTTGCACCATACCAGAAAGTGATCTTTCTCTTTGTCTTAAGCCTTTTGATCTGATCAAAAATATGGGAGCGCATGGGAGCCATTCCAGCACCACCACCTATGAATACCATTTCCTTGTCAGATTCTCGCGCAAAGAACTCTCCAAAAGGTCCTGAGATAATAACTTTGTCTCCTGGAACCAGGTTGAAAATATAGGATGACATTTTCCCGGGAGGTATATTCTTGGAACCTGGAGGCGGAGATGCAATTCTGACGTTAAGCATGATAATGCCCTCCTCTTCAGGATAGCTTGCCATGGAGTATGCCCGGACAGTCTCTTCATTAACTTTTGATACATACTGCCATACATTAAAATGATCCCAGTCAGATTTAAATTCATCCTCCACAACAAAATCTGTATATTTCAGTTCATGGGGAGGTGCGTCAATCTGTATATAGCCTCCCGCCCTGAACGGTACCGCCTCTCCATCAGGAATTTCCAGAACAAGCTCTTTAATAAAGGTTGCAACATTGTGATTGGACCTGACTGTACACTCCCACTTTTTCACGCCGAAAATAGACTCTTCAATCTCCACTTTCATATCTGTCTTGACCGGCACCTGGCAGGAGAGTCTCTCTCCCTCTCTTGCTTCTTTTTTGGTTATATGACTTGTTTCAGTGGGCAGGATATCGCCGCCCCCTTCAAAAACCTTAACCTTGCACTGGCCGCATGTTCCGCCGCCTCCACATGCACTGGGAACAAAAATTTCTGCGCTTCCCAGAGAATTTAAGAGTTTTGAACCCGCTGAAAGTGTTAAATCCTTTCTACCATTTACATTGATATTAACGTCCCCGGTATTGACAAGTTTTGACCTTGCAGCCAGGATCATTGTCACAAGAGCCAGAACGATCAGGGTAAACATGAAAACACCGAGAAAAATAGTACTCATCATAACTAAATCCCCGAAAATGCTAAAAATCCAAATGCCATAAGTCCTACTGTAATAAAGGTGATCCCAAGACCTCTAAGACCCTCGGGAGGGTTACTGTACGCCATCTTCTCCCTTATTCCAGCAAGAATCACTACTGCCAGTGCCCAGCCGACTCCTGAGCCAATCCCATATGTCACACTCTCTGCAAAGTTATAATTACGCTCAACCATGAAGAGTGAACCGCCAAGGATTGCACAATTAACTGTGATCAGCGGCAGAAAAATACCCAGTGCATTGTAGAGGGCGGGAACATATTTATCCAGCACCATCTCAAGTATCTGCACCATGGCTGCAATGACACCAATGTATGTTATCAGCCCCAGAAAAGAGAGATCCATACCCGGCATGCCCGCCCAGAAGAGTGCCCCCTGTTTTAAAACATATGTATATAAAATATTGTTAACCGGTATGGTGATGGCCTGGACAACAACCACTGCGATACCAAGCCCGAATGCGGTTTTCACTTTTTGAGAAACGGCAAGGAATGTACACATTCCAAGGAAAAATCCAAGCGCCAGGTTTTCAATAAATACTGCCTTTACAAACAAATTTATATAGTGTTCAAACATAACTATTTACCCCTCTTCCACTTGATCTTTTTTAAAAATTCTCAATATCCAGATAAAAAAACCAATCAAAAAGAAAGCACTTGGCGCCAGAAGCATCAAACCGTTTGGCTGATACCACCCGTCTTCACTGACAAGAGGCAGTATCTGGAACCCCAGAAGAGATCCGCTTCCAAACAGCTCCCTGAAGACTCCCACAAAAATCAGAACAATTGCATAACCGATTCCATTGCCGACGCCATCAAAAAAGCTCATTAAAGGGCCGTTTTTCAGTGCATACCCTTCAGCTCTTCCCATGACAATACAGTTGGTTATAATAAGTCCCACATAGACTGAAAGCGCCTTTGAAGTCTCATACAGGTATGCCTTCAGCACCTGATCTGTAATGATAACAAGCGAGGCAATAATGGTCATCTGGACAATGATTCTTATATTGGCAGGGATATAATCCCTTATAATGCTCACACTTAAACTGGACAAGGCAATAACACATATCACAGCCAGGGACATGACCAGCACGGTCTCCATTTTTGATGTAACAGCCAGGGCACTGCAGACACCAAGGATCTGCAGGGCAATGGGGTTATTGTTAAAAAGCGGGTCAAGTATTGTTTTCTTAAAATTCATATCTTATCCCCTCCCATTTTTTATCTCATTTTTAATGAATTTTAAAAATCCATCTTTGCCAAACCAGTACTGGATTGTATACTCTACACCATTGCAGGTCAGCGTTGCGCCTGATATCCCGTCAATCTTATTTTCACTATTTTTCACACCATCCGGGACTTTTCCCTTTAGGAGTTCAAAAAGCACATTAAAATCATCATCAAATACTTTTTTCCCCTGCCACAGCTTTTTCCATCTGGGGTTTTCAATCTCCCCGCCAAGTCCCGGGGTTTCACCATGGGCATAAAATGTAATCCCCTGAATAGTATTAAAATCAGGCGCAAGGGCAAGAAAACCATACATGGTTGACCAGAGTCCCTTGCCGTATACCGGAAAAATAATCTGGTCCGTTTTTCCCTCTTTTTTGACAAGATAAATTTTGGAGAATTTTTCTCTTCTTTTAATGCCGGCCACATCTTGGGCAGGATCTATTAATTTGCTCAGTGCAGGATTCCTGGCTGCCTGAGCCGGGTCAAATTCAGATGGATCAATTGTATCGCTGTATACCCCTTTTTTAATATCAACAACTTTTGTCTCTATCTGCTGATACGCTTTTTCGATCTGTTTTTCACTCACTTTGGCACTCTCTATTAATTTTGCGGCTAAAAGAAGATTTTTCTTTATATCCAGCTTTTTATTCTTCTCCTGAACCGGTTTTAGATAAACCGCAGAAAAAGAAACCAGAACTGAACACACCACACAGAGAATCAAAGTCACAAGGATTGTTCTCCCGACTGTCTCCTTTTTTGCACTCATGATTGAATCCTCCTCTTTTTGATATGGCTTTGCACCACATAATAGTCAAAAAGCGGAGCAAAAAGATTGGCAAAAAGTATGGCCAGCATCATGCCTTCAGGAAAAGCCGGGTTTATCACTCTTATCAAAATCACCATAACCCCGATAAGCCCGCCGTAATAATATTTCCCCTTAGAGGTCATGGATGCTGTCACAGGGTCTGTTGCCATAAAAACCGCACCAAAGGCAAGCCCGCCGGTAACAAGGTGCCACAGAGGCGGCAGCGCAAAAGCAGGATTTGTATCAGAACCGATGATATTAAAAAAAAGCGCAGTTAAAACAGTGGCAACCAGCAGTGAGAGCATGATTCTCCAGGAGCCGATTCCTGTCGCAATCAGGACAAATGCGCCGATTAAAATTGCCAGGGTTGACGTCTCTCCAAATGACCCGGGAATCGTCCCGACAAAGCTTTGAAACCATGTATAACTCATATCAGCCAAACCGCCGGCTGCGGCCTGGCTCAAGGCAGTTGCCTGGCTGACCCCATCAATGATCCATGCCGTGTCACCTGAAATCTGACCGGGATATGCAAAAAAGAGAAATGCCCTTGAAGTGAGCGCCGGGTTTAAAATATTTTTACCCACACCTCCAAAAATCTCCTTACCCATCACAATACCAAAACTGATGCCCAGAGCCACCTGCCACAAAGGGATGGTTGCAGGCAGAATCATGGGGAACAAAAAGCCTGTCACAAGCATACCTTCATTTATTTCATGTTTGCGTATCACAGCAAACAGAACTTCCCAGGCACCACCGACAATATTTGTTACCAGATAGATGGGTAAAAAATAGACAAACCCCAGAAACAGATTGGCTGAAATGGAATCAGGGTTGGGTGCAATGCCCAGAAGCGTGATAAAAGAGATATGCCAGTCTGAAACATTTTCAAAACCAACTGAAAGAACGCCCCGGCTTATCTGAAGACCTGTGTTGTACATGCCGAACAGGAGGGCGGGAAAGAGTGCAACAATCACAGTCATCATCATTCTTTTTGAATCCATGCCATCCCTGACATGGGTCAGGCCCGATGTCTTATCTTTGGGTGTATATATAAAAGTCTCTGCTGCCTCAAAGAGTGGGTAATATTTTTCAAATTTTCCGCCGGACTCAAACAGAGGCGCCGCATTATCTAAAAATTTCCTGAACATAATTACATCTCCTCCTTTTCTATCAGCTCCAGGGCAGATCGAAGAACCGGTCCGTAATCAACTTTTCCAGGATCAGCAAAGGTGCAGAGAGCCAGGTCTTCTTCGTCAAGATCAAGTACACCCAGACCCATTGCCATATCGCTATCTTTTACAAGAAGGGCCCTTAAAAGCTGTGTGGGCAGGGTATCCAGCGGCATCACTTTTTCATAGGCACCAATGGGAACCATGGCGCGTCTGCCGCCATTCAATCCTGTATTCAAATTAAAAAATCTCTTCTTTATAAATCTTGAGAAAAAAGTCGGAAAGATGGAAAACTTATCGAATCCCGGCATTGTCCAGCCGAAAAAATCCTGTTTAACCTGGTCGGATATCACAGAAATCTGGTTAAAATAGCGTCCAATAAATCCAAAGGGGCCTTTGGCCTCAAATCCATTTAAGAGTGAACCTGAAATCACTCTGTGACTCTCTCTGTCAATGGATTCTCCAGTGAAGAGATCATCCAGTGATGCGCCAAGACGTGTTTTAAAAATGCGGGGTTTTACAACGGAGGTGCCTGCAAGGGAAACATAGCGGTCCACCCAGAGTTTTCCCTCTTTAAACATCTTGCCGACTGCAATCACCTCCTGGAAACCGATATACCATGCTGTTGTCTCAAGGGTGTTGGGGCTTAGAAAGTGAATATGGGTTCCCGGGTTCCCGGCTGGATGAATGCCTGCAAATTTTTCTACAGCTATGGAATCCTCTTCATAATCTATATCAAGCTTTGTATCCTCTTTTGTACAGATAAATACTTTACACTGGACCATCCTTGCCAGTATGGCGGCGCCAGATTTAAAATCATCCAGATATTTTTCAATGACAATCTCCGGATCGTACATAAGCGGGTTTGTATCCATTGCTGTGATAAATAAAGCTTTCGGCTTTGAATTTACCTGAGGCACCTTTGAAAAAGGCCGCTGGCGAAGACCCGTCCAGAGTCCTGACTCAGTTAAAAGTTTCTTGATGACGTCTTCTGTGTAAACGTCTGCATCTTCAGAGAAATTCTCATAAGAGACCTCCTCTTCGCTGGTGTCAAGCGCAATCACAATGGATTGAAACACTCTTCTTTCACCTCTGTTGATCTCAATCACTTTTCCACAACCAGGTGACGTGTAGACAACCCCTTCAGTTTTTTTACAACTGAAAAGAGGTTCCCCTTTTTTAACACGCTCTCCCACTTTAACATGCAGGGTCGGCTTCATGCCGACATAGTCTCTTCCAAGCAGAGCGACTTTTTTAATTCTCTTTTTGTCGTCTATTAAATTATCAGGCGGCCTGGCGTCAAAAGGGATATCCAACCCTTTTTCTATATTTATCATAAAATCAAACTCTCCTTCTCCTACTATTTAAAAAATACTATATCAAATAAAAAAATACCCTTATCATGCCAGGGCAGCATTTTTAATTTTCATCTGGATATTGCTGAATATAGACCTTGTGGTCAACCAGTGACAGAGAGTGGATATGCCCCTTTATGAATTTTTGTTCACCAAAAATAGAGACAAGGAGCACACCCCCGTCATCTGGATCCACTCTGTCCACCGCCTCCATCAGCAATGTTTCTGTTTTATTTTCAAGTAAATATGCATTTGCTTCACACATAACTCCTCTCACTCCTCAACTCCATAAACTCTTTTAATCTCTTCATGCTTTGTTCCGCCAACTTAACTTTCAGCTCTTTTTCCCCTGGCAGTTATAAAAAAAATAGATATTGATCTAAAAGTTCATCCCTTAAAAGGGGTGTGACAACACCTCAAATGTTTTAACTATCAGGACTTAAAAAACTGGACTGTCCATCTGATATGAGTTCAGATATAATGATCTTTCATACCCCTACTAAGTTATAAAAAAGACAGATGTTGATCTAAAAGTTCATCTATCAACTGCGGCAGCGGCAGGCTGTCTGTTCCCACAAGCACAATATTCTCCTGGGTCAGCGGCAGAAGAATTTTCTTTGCCCGGGCCAGTGAAATTGCTTCAGCCATAACCGGTGTCAGCTCTCCCATCATGGCGTGGGGCATGATAATACTGACACTACCCATTATGACATCCGCTTTTTTTACTGTCTGCACAATGGCATTACTGCCGGAAGCCCCTTTGTTGGCCTTTGCCTTCAGCATTTGAGCTGTGGCAATGGCATTTGTTCCAAGGGCGGTAATCTGATGTTTTTCTCCAAACCGCTCTTTGATCCTTTTAATGATGGCTGCGCCAATACCGCCGCCCTGACCATCAATGATACATACTATTTGACCTTCTGACACCATCTCTACAAAATATTTCCAACTCTATCGATCTCATTTAAAACAGCCATTTCAACCTTGTCAGGGGTGGTATTCCCATCAACAACAGCAATGTGTTCCTGGCCCTTTAATCTGTCAAATACTTTAAAGTAGTTACGCCTTACGTTTTTCATGATATCTATCTGCTCATACATTTCAAACTCAGTGCGGCTTTGTTTGATTCTTTTAAAACAGATTTCAGGATCCACATCAATAAAGAGTGTTAAATCAGGCTTAAGGGTTTCAGCATTGAGAGAGTTGGCATGGATTATCCACTCCATATCAATATATTGGGCATGATATGCATATGATGAAAAATAGTATCTGTCGCACAGTACGGTTTCCCCCTGATTGATTTTTGCATAAATTCCATTGTGTGCGTTCATGAGATGGTCTGTTCTATCCGCTGCAAAAAGAGCGGCAATGGTTCTCTGATCCGTGGCAATTTTTCCTGAAAGCATTTGGCGGATCAGGGATCCTACCGGTCCGTCAGTGGGCTCAAAAGTGGTATAAACTTTAAGTCCCTTTTTTTCTAACTGTTTTGATATTCCTTTTATCTGAGTGCTTTTTCCGGAACCGTCAATTCCTTCAAAAACAATAAACCTGCCCCTACCATTTTTGATCAATTTCTCAATCCTTATCACCAATTCAAACCCGTCAGACCATTGATGGAATCCCACCGGTCATCGATGAAATTCTATAGCAGGATATTATTTTTTTAGCAAGTGTTTGAACTTAAATTGTAAATATTTGCCAAAGACTTTTTTTCCGTCTGTTGCAGGATGTTTCAAAAGGTATTCCTTTTAAAATTTGAACTTTCTTGAGCCCAGTAGCAGATCTCTCCATCATTGGCACCAATTAGTTCCTGCCCGATAAATTGTTCTGCCAGAGCCCCTCTTCTTTTCTTTTTCCATCGTTATAATTTTCCGGGAATAAAGGATAGTGTTTAATATGTTATGGAAGGTATGTAGCACAGGCATCATCAGATTCCCACGCCATGACTTTGGAGACTGTAACACCCCTGGTTTTATCGTTCTGATCCAGAATGGTCTGGACATCCTGTGCAATATATACGGCAATACGCTCAGAAGTCGGCTGCATATTTTCAAATATCGCAAGATCATTTAAAAATTTATGATCCAGACGACCTTTAACCACCTCTTTAACCGCTTTTTTTATATCACCGAAATCAGCAAGAACACCTGCTGAATTGAGTCTCTCCCCTTTAACGCACACTTCAACATGCCAGTTGTGCCCATGGAGATTCTCACACTTTTCACCCACCATGGTCAGTTGATGGGCGCCTGCAAAACGGGTTTTTACTTTAAGCTCAAACACTTTCCTGTCCTTCAATAAAAGCATTATAGGTTTTTAAACAGGTTTTTCAGCTTATTTGATATTTTATTTGAATCAAGTTTGTCAAACTCTTTTAACAGCGTTATCTGTTTTTTACTCAATTTGGTGGGTGTTTTGACTATCACCTTGACGATCTGATCGCCTCTTCTATGGGTTCTAAGAGATGTGATGCCCTCTCCTCTCAGCCGAAAAACATCCCCATACTGGGTTGCTTTTGGAAGGGTCAGTTTTTCTTCACCCACAAGGGTGGGGATGGTTATCTGGGCACCAAGAGCTGCCTGTGTAAATGAGATATCTATTACACATATGACATCGGTGCCATCACGCTGGAAAAACTTATGGGGTCTAACATTGATTATCACATAGAGATCCCCTGCAGTTCCCTGGGGTATCGGGGCAGACTCTCCTTCACCGGTCAAACGCAGTTTTGATCCTGAATCCACTCCTGCCGGAATTTTAACCAGAACTTTTCTGTTGACTTCCACTCTTCCTTTTCCCCTGCATTTTCTACATGGGTTGGCAATAATTGTTCCCTGGCCCTGGCAGTAGGGACAGGTCGTTTTGACCTTGAAAAAACCCTGGTTTTGAATAAACTGTCCGCTGCCACGGCAGTGGGCACACCTCTCAGAACCTGAGCTGTCTGCACTTCCTGAACCCTGGCACTCTTCACATGTCCCCAACTTGGGAATGGAGACACTCTTTTCAGTACCAAAGGCAGCTTCCATAAAATCTATGGTAAGATCATATTGAAGATCTGAACCCCTCTGTGCCCTTCTGCTTCGTCCGCC
>CAYZCC010000006.1:0-13532 GCA_964476805.1 uncultured Desulfobacula sp. | reverse complement strand
CCAAAGCCAAAAAAATCTTCAAAAATATCACCAAAACTTGAAAAAATATCCTCAAATCCGCTGGGTCCTGAATGCCCTGCACCTTCGAGTCCTCTATGCCCGAACTGGTCATAAATTCCGCGTTTGTTGTCATCATTTAATACGGAGTAGGCCTCGGAGGCTTCTTTAAATTTACTTTCCGCATCCTTATTGCCTGGATTCTTGTCAGGGTGGTATTTAATTGCAAGTTTTCGATAGGCTTTTTTCAGTTCCGGTTTCCCAGCATCTTTGGCAACGCCGAGCACTTCATAGTAATCACGTTTCTGAGTCATAAAGTTCCCAGTTATTCAATCGTCTTCAGTTGATTTTAAAAAAATTACCCATTTCCATGACAATTTCCTAAAATAAATCATAAATTCAGGTTGTCAACGATGAAGAGAGGGTTTGATCAGAAAAATTTAATGGTATTTTTTTATTTTAAATGTGGTCTGCTTTTGCCAGTTTTTGTCATCTTTTTCAGGGTATTCAATATTATAATGCAGACCTCTGCTCTCTTTTCTCATTAAAGCGGATTCAATGATCAACTGGGCAACAATGGCAAGATTCCGCAGTTCAATCAAGTCAGAAGTCACCTTAAAATCCCAGTAATACTCATTGATCTCTTTTTGAATATTCTGGATTCTTCTTAAGGCTCTGTGCAGCCTTTTGTCTGACCTGACAATACCGACATAATTCCACATCAAACGCCTTATTTCATCCCAGTTATGTGAAACAACAATGGCTTCATCACTGTCGATTGTATTGGCTGCATCCCACGGCTCAAGTGTAATATCTTCTCTGCTGGAAATCTCCTTGAACTCTTTAATTGAAAATTTATATGCTTTGTGAGAGTAGACCAACGCTTCAAGAAGGGAGTTGGAAGCAAGCCTGTTGGCGCCATGAAGTCCTGTGCATGCTGTCTCTCCAACTGCATAGAGTCCCTTGATATCAGTTTTCCCATTAAGATCCGTGGCAACGCCGCCACACATATAGTGGGCTGCAGGAACGACTGGAATAGGGTCATTTGTTATATCAATACCCAATTCAAGGCACTTTGCATAAATATTTGGAAATCTGTTTTTAATAAACTCTGAATCTTTACGGGTAATATCAAGGAAGACACATTCAGCCCCGCTCTTTTTAAGTTCACTGTCAATTGCCCTTGCAACAACATCCCGGCAGGCAAGTTCCATATCTTTGGAATATCTCTCCATGAAACGCTGACCATTGAAGTCTATTAAAAAAGCCCCTTCACCCCTGACTGCTTCTGAAATAAGAAAATTTTTTGCCTTTGGATGATAGAGACAGGTGGGATGAAATTGTACAAATTCAAGGTTCGCTACTAACGCTCCGGCACGATACGCCATTGCTATACCATCGCCTGTTGCAATATCCGGGTTGGATGTATAAAGATACACCTTGCTTGCCCCGCCTGTTGCAAGAAGGGTGATTGAACAGTAAAAAGTTTCAATCTCACCGGTTGTATTATTTAAGACATATGCTCCGCAGCAATAATTTTCCTGCTCTGTTACAATAAGTCCGCTTCGAAGACTGCTGGAAAAAGTTAACAGATCCACAGCAATATGATTTTCAAGAATCGTTATATTTTCATTTTTTTCAACATTTTTTACCAATGCCTCTTCAATTTCTCTGCCTGTAAGATCCTGTGCATAAACAATCCTTTTTGCAGAGTGTCCCCCCTCCTTACTCAGTGCAAAATCATATTCACCACTGCTCTGCCGGTTAAAATTTACTCCCTGTGCTACAAGTTCTTTAATCCTTTCAGGACCGTTCTCCACCACCATTTTTGCAACCTCTTTATTGCAAAGTCCATCTCCTGCTGCAAGTGTGTCTTTTATATGCAAATCAAAGGAGTCCGCATCACTGAACACACCGGCCACACCACCCTGGGCTAAAGCGGTATTGGATTTCTGGATCTTTTTTTTTGTGATGATGGTGACTTTGCCATATCGGGCCGCTTTCAGAGCATAACTTAATCCTGCAATCCCACTGCCTATAACCAGAAAATCAGTTTTTTTTATCATAACAGACTGCTTTTTTTCTTTTTCGGCATACTTAAACCAAAACAGAGTCCCACAATAAAAACACCGCCGCCGCTGAGAAACCACAATTTTTCCTCGTTATTCAGACTATTCTCCAACTCCTGGATCTTATTCTGCTGCGCTTCAGACTGCTCAAAAATTTTTTTATACTCTTTGTCAAGTTTTAAAAAATCTGCTGATTCTCTCTTCAGTGCAATATACTGTTTTTCCACCCTGGCAAGGGTTTCATTCTCATCTATCAGTTTTTTATTCTCCTGTTCGATTCCTTTTAATTTTTCCAGCAGACTTGAATTTCTTTCCCTTAACTCGCCCACTAAGAGAACCCCTGGTATCTCTTCTGTTAAAAACCTTGATAACACCCATCCCATTTTCCCACTTTTTGTTTTAACCTGGGTCCAGTCTCTTTTAAATTCAATTATTTCAAGTTTGGTACCCGATTTCAGCATGACAACAATTTTATGTTCAACCCCTGGACCCATGCGCATGGTAATATTTGTAATCCCTTTTACATAAATATCTTTGGCAGACAGGGGAGCGGCAAAAAATACAATCCATAACAATATGATTAAAAAGCATTGATAATTTTTCTTCATTTTAGCTGACATCTCCTTTGTTTTTAGTACACTCTTTATCACCGCATCCTCTGTTTATCAATATGAAAGATCATTATATCTGAACTCATATCAGATGGACAGTCCAGTTTTTTAAGTCCTGATAGTTAAAACATTTGACGATGAGATTTTTATATTATAACTTAAATATACCACTTTAAATATAGGAAATATTAGATTAATATTTAAATAAATAATAAAGGAGACACGAAAAATGGCAGATCAAGTATGGAAAACCCCCTTTTGGCCCAAAGGTGTTGCACACAATGTAACAGACTACAACTATCCTCTGACGCAGCTTTTAGATACCACCGCCAAAAAGTACCCGGATAAAGTCTATACCATATTCAATGGCGCTTTCAGGACATTTGCCCAGGTTAAAGATTCTGCGGACAGAATTGCCAATTTTCTTGCGGCAAGAGGCATTGGAAAAGGAGACAAGGTTGCCATTTTTCTTCCCAACATACCCCACTTTCCTGAAGTCCTTTTTGGGATACTTAAATCAGGCGCTGTTGCTGTAAACTGCAATCCTTCCTACACATCCTCAGAACTGAACTACCAGCTTGAAAATTCAGAATCAAAAATGGTATTCTGCATGGACCACCCTCTGTTATATCCCAATACAGTAGAGGCAATAAAAAATACCCAGGTGGAATCTGTCATTATCTGCAATGTCAAATCATATCTTCCAAAAATCAAGGCCTTCATCGGCGGTCTTTTAAATAAAATACCAAAGGCCTCTTCACATGAACCCGGACATCTCATGTTTGATGATATCATTGCATCCTCCAGCCCCAACCCGCCTTCCATTGATTCGACGCCGGATGAAGATACCGCTATCATGCTCTACACAGGAGGAACCACTGGCGAACCCAAAGGAGCAGAGCTGACACACACAAATTTTACATATAATCTTAAAGCTTGTGAAGAGTATTTCAGACTCGTCCATGAAGAGGGGTGTGCGCCTGAAAAAATCAGACCGGGAGGATATCATACATTTCTGGGTGTGCTGCCCTGGTACCACGTTTTTGGTATCACAAGTGCTCTTTTCCTTGCAGTAAGCACAGGCAGCAGACTGATCTGCATTCCAGATCCAAGAGCAGGCAACCCGCCTTTTACAGAAGTCCTGAAGGCGGTACAAAAATATAGACCCACTTTTATCACTGCTGTGCCCACAATATTTGTAGCATTTACAAACCATGCTCTCTTGAATAAATTTGACCTCACTTCACTTTTAGGGTGTCTTTCAGGAGGGGCTCCGCTCCCCCCGGAAGTCTGCAGACAATTTGAAGATAAAACCGGTTCCATTATCTTTGAGGCATACGGTCTCACAGAAACTGCACCTGCTGCATGTATAAATCCCTCTTTCAAGGAAACCCGGAAAATCGGTTCCATTGGTTTTCCAATACCAGGTACGGATGTAAAGATTTTTGACCTTGCAAATCCTGAAAAAGAGGTGCCCCGGGGAGAAGATGGTGAAATTGCCATCTGCGGTCCCCAGGTAATGAAAGGATACTGGAAAAGACCGGATGCCAACGATGAAGTTTTTGTCCATATTGATGGAAAACGCTATTTTCTAACGGGTGATATCGGAAATATAGATAATGATGGATATATTAACATCACTGACCGGAAAAAAGATATGATCATTGTTAGCGGTTTTAATGTATATCCAAGAGAAGTGGAAGATATCCTGTATACCCATCCAAAAATTGAACTTGCTGGGGTGATAGGCGTTCCTGATGATAAAAGCGGAGAAACTGTAAAAGCCTTTATTAAGTTAAAAGAGGGTGAGACTGCCACACTGGAGGAGCTGACTGCTTTTTGTAAAGAGAATATGGCAGGATACAAACGTCCAAAAAATATTGAACTGAGGGATGAAATTCCAGTATCAAATATAGGAAAAATTTTAAGACGGGCCCTCAGGGATGAAGAAACAGATTGATACCTTTTATATCCTCTTTATTCTGACAGGGCTTTGAGAACGGATTCAACCCGGCCAAGGCAGGCATCACTGAAAAGGTTTATGTTCGTTTTTATATGCCTAAATACGCTTTTTTAACATCTTGGTTTACCAGGAGGTTATCTCCGGTATCGGTGAGCGTAATCGTTCCGTTTTCCATGACATAACCACGGTGGGCCGTTTTTAAGGCCAGGTTCGCGTTCTGTTCCACTATAAAAATGGTGGTCTTGTTTTCCTCGTTGATCTTGCGGATGATGCCAAAAATCTGCTTGACGACAATCGGTGCAAGCCCCAGAGACGGTTCATCCAGCAGCAGAACTTTGGGGTGGGACATAAGGGCCCTTGAGATGGCCAGCATCTGCTGCTCGCCGCCGGACAGGGTGCCGCCCTGCTGGTTCCGCCGGTCTGCCAGAATCGGGAAAAGGGAGTAGACATAATCCAGATCCTTTTTGACGGCCTCTTTGTCATCCCTCAAAAAAGCGCCCATATCCAGATTTTCCGACACGGTCAGATAGGGAAAGATCCGCCGGCCTTCCGGCACTTGGCAGATTCCCATTTTGACGATAGCGTCCGGTGAAACATGGGTGATGTCTTCTCCTTTAAACGTAACCGCTCCCTTTTTGGCCGGGACGATTCCGGATGTTGTCATCAATGTGGTGGATTTTCCGGCGCCATTGGCGCCGATAAGGGAAATGATTTCACCTTCGATAACCTCAAGATCGATCCCCTTTAAAGCATGAATATTTCCATAATAGGTATGGACATCTTTTAATTTAAGCACCTTCAGACTCGTCTCCAAGATAGGCTTTGATTACATCAGGATTGGCTTTCACCTGCTCCGGAGTTCCTTCGGCTATTTTTCTGCCGTAATCGACCACGTGAATGTTATCTGACAGACTCATGACCAGTTTCATGTCATGCTCAATCAGCAATATGGTTAAATCTTCGTTGTCCCTCAACCAGATAATCAGGTCATCCAGTTCTTTGGTCTCCAGGGGATTCATGCCGGCAGCCGGTTCATCCAGCAACAGCAGAAAAGGGTTGGTCGCCAGAGCCCTGGCAATTTCCAGCCGCCGCTGGGCACCGTAAGGCAGGTTGACCGCTTTCTCATTGACATACTGTTCCAGTCGGATCTTTTCAAGAATTTCATAACTGTCATCCACTGCCTTTTGTTCTTCCATACGCTGGCTGGAAGGTCTCAGCATGGCACTGATGATGCCTGATTGAAGGCGGCAGTGACGTCCGATCATTACATTTTCCAACACCGTCATGCCTTCAAAAAGCCGGATATTCTGAAAAGTCCTGGCAAGTCCGCGTTCGGTAACATAGTTGGGTTTTAAACCTTTTAACAGCTCTGTCGGCTTGCCTGGGGGAGTGATTTCCATGTGCCCTTCACTGGGATCGTATATGCCGGTAATGCAATTGAAAAAGGTCGTTTTTCCGGAACCGTTCGGTCCTATAAGAGCGGCTATTTCACCCTTCTCAACCGCAATGTTGACGTCGTCAAGAGCTTTCAGACCTCCAAAATTCATGGTGAGGTTTTTTACGTTTAATACCGGTTCCATAAAATTATTCTTCTGCTTTTTCGTATTTATAGGTTTTACGGACGCTTTGAATCAGCCCCTCCGGTTTAAATACCATAACAATCACCTGCAGCGCCCCGAATACCAGCATCCTGTATTCTGAGATCGCCCTTAAGTATTCCGGCAGAAGAATGAGTACAAGTGCTCCGGCAATAACCCCGATAGCCGATCCCATACCGCCGATAATGACAACACACAGAATCGTTATGGATTCCCAGATCGTAAATGACATCGGATTGATATAGGATGTTTTGGCGGCAAAGACAACACCGCCCAGACTTGCCCAGGTCGCTCCCAGGGCAAACGCGGTTAGCTTGGTTTTAAACTTGTCGATACCCATGGCCTGGCAGGCAATTTCATCATCCCGCAGGGCAATCCAGGCCCGCCCGATTTTTGAGTTCTCAAGACGGTTGACAAAAAAGATCGTTATCAAAACCAGAACGATAACAATGAAATAGATGTAAATAACAGAAGCGTGCTGCCCGAACTGCATGCCGAAAAAGGAAGGTCCCGGAATATTGGATATCCCCCGGGGGCCGTTTGAGAAATCATCCCAGTTTTCCAGTACAATCCTGATGATTTCGCCGAATCCCAGGGTAACAATGGCCAGGTAATCTCCTCTCAGACGCAGCACAGGATATCCCAGCAGCGTACCGAAAATAGCGCCCAGAACGGCACTGATCGGCAGAACCACCCAGAAACTGATACCAAAATGCAGGTTTAAAAGGGCATAGGCATACGCCCCGACCGCATAAAATGCCACATATCCCAAGTCAAGAAGTCCGGCAAGCCCTATAACGATGTTTAATCCCAGACCCAGCATGACGTACACAAGTGCAGATATCATAATGCTGGTGTGATACATGGGGAACACAAAGGGATAAATCAGGAAAAAAATGGCAATAACGGATAACAAAGGTGTTCGAAACCGCGGGTTTTGCAACAATCGGTGGACGACCGGGACATCATCATCGGTGTCGATTTTTTTCTTTTCTCCTTTAAGTTTTAAAAAATAATTCCATATTAAAGAAACAGAAAAACTGATCACTCCAACCCAAAAAAGATTCATCCACCGAAAAAGAATGATCCCTTTTATAGTGTTTACTTTGATCACCATGATCGGAAAGGTCAAAAACATAAACCATAAACCAATGATGAATGATTGCTTTATTTCTTTTTTGGTCACCATAATATATTTTCTATAAAAAAGATTATACTTTTGTTATTTCATGTCTGCCAAGGATGCCGGAAGGTCTGAAGATCAGAATAATAACAAGAATAGTGAAGGCAAAGACATCTTCATACTCACTCCAGAAGTAACCGGTGAAAAAGCTTTCACATATTCCTAAAACCATGCTGCCAAGCACGGCACCGGGGACACTTCCTATACCTCCTAAAACAGCGGCGATAAAGGCTTTAAGGCCTGCCAGAAAACCGATGAAAAAATTAACCTGCCCCACATGGCAGGCAATCAAAACACCACCGATGGCCGCTGTGGCCGACCCGACAACAAATGTCATGGAAATGACATTGTTGACGTTGATGCCCACCAGGGCGGCCATGACTTTATCCTGGGCCGTGGCCCGCATGGCTTTACCGATTTTGGTGAATTTAATGAGCATACCCAAAAGGATCATAACAATAACAGTGGTAACAATAATGCTCATTTCAACTGCCGTAATAATGTGGGCAAACGGCTCCCAGAATTCAAAGTCCGGGATTAAACTTTCAAACGGGAGAAAGTTCGGGGTCTGCGCCAGCATGACATAGTTTTGAAGGAAAAGACTCATCCCGATGGCCGAGATAAGCGCGGACAGCCTTGGAGCGTTTCGCAGGGGTTTATAGGCAATTTTTTCAACGGTGAATCCGTAGGCACAGGAGTAGATGATAGCAAAAGCGATAGAAAGAAAAACGATGACACCAGAATTCCATCCCCACAGCCCCAGAACGCTTGCAACAATCAGGGCGGTCATGGTCCCGATCATATAGATCTCGCCGTGTGCAAAATTGATCAGCTGGATAATACCGTAAACCATGGTATACCCCAGTGCGATCAGGGCATAGATGCTGCCGCGGGTCAGGCCTCCCAGGAAAAGCTCTAAAAAGTAAACAGGGTCAGTTATCAGCTCCCTGACTCCAAAGAACCCCAGAACACCGGCGACAGCCACACCCAGTATCATATTAAACAAGCGCATGTTAATTAATTTAATACTACTAAATTATGGCTTAAAAAAACAGGAACATAATAAAACTTGATTATTACACTCCTGTTTCATGTTTAAGCTGGATTAATTAACCTGCACGTATTTCTCACCCTGAACCTGATAGACGGAGAAACCAGCGCCAATGACATCACCATTTTTATCAAAACCGATGGTTCCGAGAGGAGATTCAACCTTGTTTTTCAGCAGTGCCGCTTTCATCTTGTCATAGTCGAGAGAACCGGCCGCTTCGGCTGCGCCTGCAAGAGCCTGAACACAGGCATAGGCATTATGGAAGAATGTACCCGGATCTTCGTTGAATTTTTCCTGATGTTTTGCAGTGATTTCTTTGAACAGGGGGTTGCCGGAAGTGTCGTTCGGGCCTGTTGCATAAGTGCTTTTACCATATTTGCCGGCAAGTTTGATATACTCGGTACCGTAGATGCCGTCACCGCCGAAGAAAGTGGTTTTAACTCTTTTCTTTGTCAAAAGAGAAACGATCTTGGAAGCGTCTGAGTGATAACCACCCCACAACGTAACATCCGCTTTGGACCTTTTGATTTTCTGTACAATGGCTGAGAAGTCAACCGCACCCGTGGTTACACCTTCGAAAAGAACTTCTTCAACGCCGCCGAGTTGTTCAAAGTATTTTCTGGCAAGTTCCATCTGCCCCTTACCATAGTCGCCTTTGTCATGGATCAGAGCCACTTTTTTGGCTTTCAGGGTGTTTTTGACAAAAGAAGCCATTAAATCGGCCTGGGCACCGTCATAAGAAATGGTTCTAAAAAAGTTGGGATGTTTGCCTTTGAGCGTCAGGTCGTCATTGGTGGAAGCAGGAGAAATAACAATAAGGCCTGCGTCTTTATAGATTTTGTTGGCAGCGATGGTGCTGCCGGAACATATGTGGCCGACTATCATCTGTGCACCGTCGGAAACCAGTTTGGTTGCCATGTTAACAGCGATCTCAGGTTTACAGACATCATCACCGATTAACAGTTCAATTTTTTTACCAAGGATTCCGCCGGCTGCATTGATATCATCGACAGCGATCTCAACGCCTCTTAAAGCAGAAATACCGTAAGGTGCCAGGTCACCGGAAATAACCCCGCCATAACCTATTTTGATTGTGTCGCTGGAAAAACCGGGTGCCGCGAACACGACCAGGGTTAAGAATGCAAGTGCTAAAGTTTTGAAAATAGCTTTCATTTTTTTACTCCCTTCTCGTTTAAATTTCTGATTAGTACTGCATAACTATAAGTTAATTGTAAAGTTTTGATTATAAACCACGGATTTCCCTTGTCAAGCAAAAAAGGGATGACCCGGCTGAATACTTTTGAAATATAAGGATTCTGTCTTGTATATACAGGATAGCGAACCCCTCTTTTTGAATTTTAGGGGGAAATTGTCTAAAAAAACGGCTGTTTTTTCATGCAAATACCTAACCGGACACGACTGGTTTTCGGTCGGACACTATTGAGAGGGTAAGAAGATTGATCACTTCACTCGCAATAAAGAGCCCAAAAACTCCTGGAACCCAGGCCACACTTCCGATGGGAGGCCTTGATCGGCCATGACCAGAGAGTGTATCTACAGCATCTTCATCACTATAAGGCTGTTTATTTAAAGGTTTTTCAATGGAATAGACCGCTTTGATCCCTTTATAAATTCCCCTTCTGTGAAGTCTTTGTTTTACCACCCTTGCAAGGGGACAGACTTTGGTTTCACTGATGTCACCTCTCCTTATCATTGAAATATCACTCTTTCCTGCTGCTCCCATACTGGAAACGACTTCAAGATTTAATCTCTTTGCTTCGACAATCAGATTGACTTTTGAATTCAAACCATCAATTGAATCCACCACCACATCAAAATCTTTTGATAGGAGATCTCCAAGGCTCTCTGCATTAATAAATGAATTATGAATTTCAACACGGCAGAGAGGATTAATATCTTTGATGCGCTCAAAGGCGAGATCCGCCTTACTCTTTCCAATGGTGGAATTAAGTGCAAAAAGCTGCCGGTTAATATTGGATGCATCCACCTTGTCAAAATCAACAACAGTTAAACTGCCAACACCTGTACGGGACAGGGCTTCTATTGTAAAGGATCCCACGGCACCCAGACCAAAGACTGCCACTTTTGCTTTTTTTATCTTATCCATTTTTTCTGCTCCGAAAAGCTGGGTGGTCCTGGCGAACAGATCCATTATTCTGCCTCTCTTTCCTGCAGTATGGGATCAAACAGGCGCAGACTGTTCTGAAAAGCATGTTCTGAAAACTCTTTGAACTCCATCCCACTCCTTTCAGATGCAATCTGTGCAATGGCGGGAAGGTTTTCTGGTTCATTGAGTCTGGAATGTGAGCGGGATTGGGGCAGAGAAGGATAGATATCAGGCGTGTCCGTTTCAAGAACGAAACGACTCTTTGAGACTTTTTTTAAGGCATTGACCACTTTTTTTGCATTTGGTTTTGTAACGGAACCTGAAAAAGAGATGTAGAGTCCATATTTTTCAAAAATGGGGATCATGTCTGCTGACCCGGAATAAGAGTGAATTAATCCCGGGACTTTTAATTTTCCATGTTCTTTAAGAATATGAATAAACGTATCCCACGCTTTTCTGATATGAATATTTATCGGGCGTTTCAACTCTCCTGCCAGCATTAGATGATACTTAAAAATCTCAATCTGCTTCTCCCTGTTACTTTTTTTATCTATAAAATCAAGACCTGTTTCACCAATACCGGATGGATAGTTTGTCAGATAATACACCAGATTTTTTTCCCATTTTTCCGATAGCGTATCTATAAACCAGGGATGGACTCCGAAACAAGGCAGAATAGAGGGAAAATCCTTTGACAGTTGTGCAGTTAATTCAAAATTCTCTTCCATGGTAGCACACGACACCATATATTTAACACCGGTTATCCTTGCACGATCCTCCAGCCATGGAATATCAGAGATAATCCTTGAATCATGCATATGGCAGTGGGAATCAATAAACACAATCAGGTCATATTTGCCATGGCAAATAATGCCATCTGATATCCATAAGCACCAAATCCTGAAATCTGGCCTGTAACAATTTCTGCAAGCAGAGATTTATGACGAAAAGACTCTCTTTTGTAGATATTTGACAGGTGGATTTCAATTACGGGGCACGATACCAGCAGCAAAGCATCTCTAAGAGCAACACTGGTATGGGTGAATGCACCGGGGTTAATAATGATACCATCAATATCTGCAGTGAAATTCTCATGGATTCTATCGATAATGAGACCTTCATGGTTTGACTGAAAAAAATCAAGTTCCAGCCCCAGAGATTCTGCGACCCCCCCAAGATCTTTGTTGATTTCATCAACGGAGAGGGGCCCATAGATTTCAGGTTCCCTTTTTCCCAGCATATTCAGATTCGGGCCATTGATTATCTGAATTTTTTTTATATGATCTGTCATCTTTTCTAAGCCGTGTAATTTTCAGCAGTCTGAAATCCCAGTTCAAAAGCCTCAAGGTTCTTATCCAGAAAAGATTGCTTTGTCCTTGATTTAATGGCTTTTATGACATTCTCCTTTGTAAATCCAAGGGTGCCGGATTGAATCAGAGCACCGAGAAGAACAATATTGACACTCATGGGGCTGCCCGCCTGCTTTGCAATCTTCATGGCATCAAAAGCAACCAGGCTTGCGCACTTCTCGCTGATAAGTTCTTTTATATTTTCAACCGGCGGATATACGTCTTTGCCGATGGATACGGTAAAAGGAGGCAGGGGTGCTGTATTGGTAATCACTTTTGTATCCCTGCTGCATCTGTTTAAAGCCCTTAAAGTTTCAACCGGTTCGAATCCCAGAAGGATATCTGCTTCACTATCAGAAATAATTGAACTTGTGGCCTCCCCAAAAATGATAGCAGATTCAACAACCCCGCCACGCTGGGCCATTCCATGTATTTCACTCATCCTGAAAGGCACACCGGAGATCAGTGCGGCCTCTCCTAAAACCTTGGATGCCAGAAGATTTCCCTGGCCGCCCACTGCGACGATGATTAATCTTGTTGTTCCCATGTTTATTTTATCCTTTTTTTTATGGTGTGATTGCATTTTCAGGACATATCTGAGCACACACCGCACATCCCACACAGGTATCCGCATCAATTTTAACCCTCCCATCCTCAATGAAAAAAGATGGGCAGGCAATGGTATTTATACACGCTTTGTGGTCAACACATTTATCAGACACTTTAAATGCTCTTGGTTTGAGAAGCTTCATGTTTTTTGCATACAACGCACACGGCTCCCGGGAGATAATCACGGAAACACCTTTATATTCAAGAGCCTCCTTAATGGTTGCAATACTTTTTTTCACCTTGAATGGTTTAACTATGGAGACATGTTCAACACCCAGTGATTTTAAAAGCGGTTCAATATCTATCCGGCCAAAACCCTCCAGACCAAACCTCTCCATATCAACACCCGGATGAGGCTGGTGCCCGGTCATGGCGGTTATATCATTTTCCAGAATTACAAGGGTAAAGTTGTGTTTGTTGAATACCGCATTTACCAATCCTGTAATACCTGAATGAAAAAATGTGGAATCCCCGATAAAAGAGACCACTTTCTGATCTGTGACCTGGCTGAATCCACAGGATGTACTCACTGAAGATCCCATGCAGATTACAAAATCACCTGTATTTAACGGGGGCAGAAAACCGAGAGTATAGCAGCCAATATCTGTCGGGCATATCATATCCATATCCCTGCCAGCCTGTTGTACCTCGTAAAAAGTTGCCCTGTGGGAACACCCGGAACAAAGGATTGGAGGCCGCATGGGAATATCCGGTACATTGTCAGTGGCAACTCCGGGTGTTGAAGCGTATTCAATACCGAAAAAGAGAGCCATTTTCTCCCTCACCATGGCAGGATCATATTCATAAAGACAGGAGAACAGCTCTTTGGATTTCCCTTTTATGGGGATGGTCAGACCCTCTTCCTGTGCAAGAGCTTTAACCGCCTCCTCCATAAACGGTTCACCCTCTTCAATGACAAGCACTTTTTCACAATCTTTTAGAAAATCTTTTATCAGACGATCGGGCATTGGATT
>CAYZCC010000005.1:28673-31389 GCA_964476805.1 uncultured Desulfobacula sp. | reverse complement strand
AGCCCTGGGATCTTCTCTTTTAATTGCCCTGAATGCGGTGGGCGCAGTAAAAAGCGTACTCACTTTATGCTGGGAGATAATCCTCCAAAACACTGAAGCATCAGGCGTCCCAACAGGTTTACCTTCAAAAACAAGGGTGGTGCACCCTTTGAAAAGAGGACCGTAAACGATGTATGAGTGGCCCACAACCCAGCCAATATCAGAGGCGGCCCAGTATACATCGCCCTGATTAACTCCGTAAATGGCACCCATGGTCCATTTCAAGGCAACCATGTGTCCACCGTTGTCCCTTACAACTCCCTTGGGCTGTCCTGTGGTACCGGAAGTGTAGAGGATATAGAGGGGATCAGTGGCTTTTACAGGAACACAATCCTGAGGAGCCGCTTTTTCCATTTCACTGTTCCAGTCAAAATCTCTGCCATCTGTCATATCCGCTTTGGCCTGCGGCCTCTGGAAAATAATACAGGCATCGGGCTTGGAAGTTGAAAGATCAATTGCCTGATCAAGCAGGGGTTTGTACGCAATAACCTTTTTGACTTCAATACCGCAGGATGCTGAAACGATAACCTTAGGTTTTGCATCATCAATGCGGGTCGCCAGCTCGTTGGCTGCAAAACCGCCAAAAACCACAGAGTGCACAGCACCAATCCTGGCACAGGCAAGCATGGCAAACAACGCTTCCGGAATCATTGGCATATAGATAACAACCCTGTCACCTTTTTGGACACCTTTTGATTTCAGGACACCTGCAAATTTTGCAACAATCTCTTTGAGCTGTGAATAGGTGTATTTTTTTATTGTATCTGTTACCGGGCTGTCATAGATGATTGCATCCTGATCTCCGATACCATTGTCAACATGCAGATCAACAGCATTGTAACATGTGTTTGTCTCACCCCCTTTAAACCATCTGTAAAAAGGCTTGTTGGAATCATCCAGTACGTTATCCCACTTTTTATACCAGTGGCACTCTTCTGCCACACCTCCCCAGAATCCTTCAGGATCATTAATGGATTGTTCATAGGCTTTTTCATACAAATTAGACATTTAATTTAACCTCCAGAAATTTTAGTACCACTCTCTATTTTTTATTTGATATCATGACAAATATTTAATACTGACCTCATCTCATTTTCAAATCTTAAAACTTCCTATTCATCGACCATGGTTTGAATCTCTTCAACAATTTCAGGGTTGGCAAGTGTCATTACATTTCCCACATCCCCCTTGTTGGAGATGGCTCCGAGAACCCTTCTCATGATTTTACCGGATCTGGTTTTCGGCATGTCAGGAACCAGCCATACTTTTCTTGGTTTTGCAATTTTACCTATCTGATCAGACACCGTATCAGATATTTTCTGTGCCAGTTCATCTGTTGCATCAATACCGGGTTTAAGCGAGATATAAAGATCAGGTTCTTTACCCTTGATCTCATGGGCAACCGGCACAACTGCGGCCTCTGCAACCTCGTCTGCCACCATGGCTGCAGATTCAATCTCCTTGGTGCCAAGCCTGTGGCCAGACACGTTTATCACGTCGTCAGTCCGGCCCAGTACCCTGAAATATCCATCTTCAGACATGGTGGCTGCATCACCTGTCAGGTATGGCCAGTCTCTCCAGTCTTTGCTGTCAGGTTTTGTATTATACATATCAAAATAGGTGTCTACAAACCGGTCTCTGTCACCCCATATGGTCTGGAACATGCCGGGCCATGGGTTCTTTATGCATATATTGCCTGCAATACCGACGCCCACCTCATTGCCGTCATCATCGTAGATAATTGGATGGATGCCGGGTACGCCCGGACCGGCACTCCCTGGTTTCATGGGTTTGATACCGGGCACAGTACTGCATAGGAATCCACCGGTTTCAGTCTGCCAGTAAGTATCAACAATGATTGCTTCTCCCTTGCCCACTGCTGATTCATACCATTTCCATACAGCGGGTTCAATGGGTTCTCCCACAGTTGTCATATGTTTGAAATGATAACTGTATTTAGCCGGTTCATCCGGTCCGAGTTTTCTCAATGCCCTGATGGCAGTGGGTGCAGTGTGGAAGATATTAACATCAAGCTCCTGGGCAATTCTCCAGGATCTTCCTGCATCCGGATAGGTTGGGACACCCTCATAAATCACGGTTGAGGCGCAAAGAGCCAGAGGACCATAAACAATAAATGAGTGTCCTGTGATCCATCCGATATCTGCCATACACCAGTAAACATCTTCCGGATGAATGTCCTGGATGTATTTGGACATGGCAGTCGTATAGGCAAGATAACCTCCGGTACCGTGCTGGCAGCCTTTGGGTTTACCAGTGGTGCCGCTGGTGTACATTAAAAAGAGAGGATCTTCGCTCAACATCTGTTCTGGTTCAACCCTTGCACCATAATAATCTTTTAATTTTTCATTGATAAAAATATCTCTTCCTTCAACCATTGGGGTATCTGAAGAGTACCTGTCCGGGTATCTTTTCCAGACAAGTACAGTATCAACGGTCTGTCCCTGCTCTCCAGCAATTTTAACAGCCTCATCCGCATTGAATTTATGATTGAGAAGTTTGCCTGCCCTGTAATATGCATCGGTTACAATTAAAACCCTGGACTGGGAATCCACGATTCTGTCAGCGCTGGCACTGGGGGAAAATCCGCCAAAAACAACCGAGTGAATGACGCCAAGTCTTGCACAGGCAAGCATGGTAATGGGGAGTTCTGCTGACA
>CAYZCC010000005.1:28061-28663 GCA_964476805.1 uncultured Desulfobacula sp. | reverse complement strand
ATGAATTGTCACCCGGTCCCCTTTTTTGAGTTTAGCAGTATCACGCAGCAATGCTGCACATTCATTAACCCTTACATAAAGTTCCTGGTAGGTGATATGTTCTACTTTTTCTTCTTCAAGTTCAGGAACAAAATGGATAGCGGTTTTGTTTTTATTCTTTTTAAGATGACGGTCAATACAGTTATAGCTGGCATTGAGCCTTCCGCCTTTGAACCATTTGTAGCACGGTGCATCACTGGTGTCGAGAACTTCATCCCAATATTTGTACCAGGTAAGCAGTTCAGCAAACTCAGTGTAATAATCCGGAAAATTATCAAGACTGAACCGATCAAAGATTGCCGGATCTGAAAGATTGGCCTGGCCAACAAATTTTGAAGAGGGGTAGTAATAGTCTTCTTCCTGCCAATGGACTGCAATCTGTGCCTCTGTGGTTTCCATTACCTCTTTTTGACTCATTGATTTTCTCCTTTTGGATTTAAATGCTTAAAAGATTAATGTTTTTACGAAACTAAACTAATATGACCTCCTTTCCTGATTCAGGCAGTTTATTGAAAAACCGGCCTTATATTCAGAAAATTTTAAAATTTTAATTATTTGCTGAA
>CAYZCC010000005.1:21762-28051 GCA_964476805.1 uncultured Desulfobacula sp. | reverse complement strand
ATAAATATGCCTTAATAGGAACGCAAGTTCAAGTCAATAAAAAAAAAATAACTTTTTGCGGTTTGGGAAAAATATAAAAAAGATTAAAATCAGCCTTGACAAGATAAAAGCATAATGGCATAGAAACTATAGTATAAGTTGGTGGAATTAAATGAAGGGTGTTTATTAACTAATTTTACTTAAAGGAGGAGATTCAATGGCTGATCTGTCACGAACGGAGTATTGGCGAAGGAATGTTAAACTCATAGCCATCTGTATGGTTATCTGGTTTGTTGTTTCTTTTGGTTTTGGAATTGTCCTGAGGGATGCACTCGATTCAATCAGTATTGGCGGGTATCAATTGGGGTTCTGGTTTGCGCAGCAGGGGTCCATGTACGTCTTTGTCGCACTGATTTTTGTCTATTCTAAGTTGATGGGGGATCTGGACAAAGAATTTGGGGTTGAAGAAGAATAATTAGAGGAGGATTGCAATGAGTTTAACAGTTATGACGTTTTTAGTGGTCGGAGCAACTTTTGCTCTTTACATTTACATTGCTATCAGATCTACGGCAAAAGACACAAGTGACTTCTATGTGGCAAGTAAAGGAGTTCATCCTGTTTTAAATGGTATGGCAACAGGAGCAGACTGGATGTCAGCGGCCTCTTTTATTTCAATGGCGGGTCTGATCGCTTTTCTTGGTTATGATGGATCGGTTTATTTAATGGGCTGGACAGGCGGTTACTGCCTTCTTGCCATGCTGCTGGCACCCTATCTGAGAAAATTTGGAAAATTTACAGTTTCAGAGTTTATTGGTGAAAGATACTACTCATTAACTGCAAGAATGGTTGCCGTGCTCTGTCTTGTCACAGCATCCATCACTTATGTTATCGGTCAGATGAAAGGAATCGGGGTTGTATTTTCCCACTCCCTTCACGTCTCCTATGGAACAGGGATTATGATTGGTATGATAGTTGTTTTCATCTATGCGGTTTTCGGTGGTATGAAAGGTGTTACCAATACCCAGATTGCCCAGTATTGTGTATTGATATTTGCCTACACGATTCCGGCAATCTTTATTTCGATGACCATTACCGGCATTCCCATTCCACAGTTTGGTCTCGGCGGTGAGATGGCTGATGGAAGCGGACTGGCAGTCCTTGATAAACTGGATGGGATCCTGGTAGAACTCGGGTTTGCGGAATACACGGCCCAGAAGATGTCGACGACAAATATGTTGTTCTTGACCATGTCGTTGATGATCGGTACGGCTGGGCTTCCCCATGTTATCATGCGTTTCTTTACAGTGCCAAAGGTTAAGGATGCCCGTGCGTCCGCCGGATGGGCCCTTGTTTTTATTGCCATTCTCTACACAACTGCTCCAGCTGTCGGTGCCATGGCCCGCATGAATCTCATGGATACCATTCAAATAGGTGAAGTGGGGTCACCCACAGGAAACATAAAGTATGAAGACCGGCCTGAATGGTTTAAAAGCTGGGAAGAAACCAAGCTTTTAGTGTTTGAAGATAAAAACGGTGACGGAAGAATCCAGTACTATGATGAAAAGGGTCTTGGCGACAAAGCCGCATCCTTTGGCTGGAAAGGAAATGAGATGATCAAGGTTGACAGGGATATAATGGTTCTTGCCAATCCTGAAATCGCAGGGCTTCCCTACTGGATTATCGCACTTGTTACAGCCGGTGGTATTGCAGCGGCTCTCTCAACTGCTGCAGGTCTTCTGCTTGCAATTGCAACGGCAGTGTCCCATGATGTTTTAAAGGGTTGGCTAATGCCCAATATTGATGATAAACAGGAGTTGATGTACTCCCGTATTGCAATCGCAGGTGCGATCTGTATTGCAGGGTATCTCGGACTCAATCCTCCAGGTTTTGCAGCACAGGTTGTGGCCCTTGCATTTGGTCTTGCTGCTTCCTCCATATTCCCAGCCATTATGATGGGTATTTTTTCCAAGAAAATCAATAATACAGGTGCGGTCGCCGGAATGCTTGCAGGTCTCTTATCCACACTGCTTTATATCTTTATATATAAAGGCTGGTTTTTCTTCCCTGCCACAGCAATGCTTCCAGATGATACGGCCCACCATCTGTTTGGAATCAAACCCCAGGCATTTGGCTTTGTCGGTGCATGTATCAACTTTATAGTTGCTTATGTTGTTGCCGGTATGACTAAACCGCCACCCCAGAGAATTCAGGATCTTATTGAAGATATCCGTGTTCCAAAAGGTGCCGGAGCAGCAGTTGATCATTAATGAATAACTGATCATAATTATATGCAGTCACTTGACTGCTGCATATGCGGGTCCTAAAATTTAAAAGGCTGTCTCTTTAAAAAGAGGCAGCCTTTTCATTTGGCAGCCACAGATATTGTTGGTGTCGTAAAAATAAACGGGCCAACGTTTTTGAACAGAAAAACAGAAAGGGTTGTTTTCAAACTGACAGTGACTTATGATGAAGAGAACCAGATTATTCTTGTGAATGACGATTTAGGATCTTAATATATGCAGAAAATAGTGGTTTTCCAGCAAAATGGATCTGGAGAAAGCAAAATAGAGGGTATCACTCGATTTGGCGGTACAAAATTCAGGATAGAGACATTTGACATTGACGATCCGCTTCCATTGGTTCTTGATGACACTTCTGGTTATCTGCCTGAGAAAATTGATGCAGACATTGTTCTCGATTTTTTAAAACACAGAGATCTGAGTGATGATTTAAGTCTGTTGTGTGAAAAACTGGATATTCCTGTTGTGGCTTCCGGTAAAAAAATTACAAGGGGAGAGGCCATCTGTTCTCCGACATGATGTACTCTTTCAAGGCAGGTCTGCCTTGGAGAATATGGTAAAAATTTTGGTGCACCCGAAATTGAAATTATTACCACTAAAAACGCTATTACCAGAATCAATGTTATCAGAGGGTCCCCCTGCGGTGCCACATGGAATGCTGCCCAAAAAATAAAAAATATGCCCATAGAGGAAGCTTTAACAAGATTTGGTCTTGAAGTGCAGTTCTTCTGCACTGCTGATCCTGCCTCCTGGGATCCTTTATGGGGCAAAAGCCCGGTCCATGTGGCTGCAGATATGCATGCAGCGGCTTTAAAACTTGCTTTAAAAAATCAAAACTAATGGGTGGTGTTTTATCCTGCTTTTAATACCTCACCTCAAATGTACTGTAACTTGAATTGCTGCTTATCTCTTGGGTTTCCACTGAATTGACTTTTGAGATTGCAGGTCCTTTTCGGCACCACTCGATCATCTGGGATACAACTGACGGTTCTCCCTCTATGACCGCTTCTACCGAGCCGTTGGCAAGGTTTTTAACATATCCTTTAATGCCAAGTTTATCTGCCTGTTTTTGGGTCTCAGCTCTGTAAAATACTCCCTGGACTCTTCCTGTGATATTCAGTTTTATCTGTTGTTTTTCAGTCATATTAATCTCTCCTCCTTAAAGCTGATGAACCTGTAAAAAGTCCGATTTTGGCAATTTTTGGGTCATAACATACTCAAATTATATATAGCGACTTTGCCATTTTTGACTTTTTACGAGACCATCAAAGTTCTGCCAAAAAATTTTTACGCTTTGTTACCTAAAGAGGCTCTGTTAATGATATTCATTCCAAATTTTTCTGATATTGAATCCACAGCAAAATCAACCGATTCCCACTGCTTATTGTTGTTGTCAAAATCCTGTATCAGCAGCATCTGGACAGGGGCGTGTTTATCTTTAAGTGCTGAAACACCGACACCCACCAGTCTGATTTTTTTTTTTAGTTTAACTTTTTTATACAAAGAGAACGCTTCATTAAAGAGAGCAGATGAAGAGCAGATGGAAAGGTTCAGTTTTCTGCTTCTTGTCATCTGTGAAAAATCAGAAAATTTAAGTTTAATAAATACATTTTCACATACCAGCTCTTTTTTTCTTAAAGTGTGGCCGACTATCTGCGATCTTTCCAGTATGATATTTCTAATGGTCAGAAAATCAGCGGTATCATTGGAAAGCGTTGTTTCACTGGAGATGGATTTTCGTATGGCGCTGGTTTCAACAGTTGATTTTTCAATGCCGCAGGAGAGCGCCAGCAATCTTTTTCCCATTTTGCCGAATTTTTGAGTTAAAACAGGCAGAGTGTACTTTCTTACATCACCCAGGGTTTTGATCTGCAGCAGCTGCATACGCTTCATTGCATTTTTTCCTACACCTGGAACTTTCTGTATGGGAAGAGAAAAAATAAAATCCTTTACTTCTGACGGCTTAATTATTGTCAAACCATCCGGTTTATTCATGTCAGAAGCTATTTTTGATAGAAATTTCAGAGGCGTCATTCCAATGGAGCATGTTAAAGCAAGATTATCATAAATCTCTTTTTTTATTAAAAAGGCAATCTCTTTAAATGACCCAAACAATCTTTCACATCCTGTAATATCAAGGTATGCTTCATCAATTGACACCTGCTCCAGCAGCGGTGAAAAGCGGGCAATAATCTGCATGATTTTTTTTGATTCCAACTGGTATTTTTTTCTGTTCACTGGAACTATTTCAAGGTGATCACATAGCTGTTTTGCTTTAAAAACAGGCATTGCAGAACCGATACCAAATTTTCTTGCTTCATAACTTGCAGTGGTTACAACACTTCTTCTGGAACTGCCTGAAATTATAACCGGTTTGTTTTTGAGATCTGGATTGTCTCTCTGTTCAATGGCTGCAAAAAATGCATCCATATCAATGTGCAGAATCATTGCATCTTTTCCAGGACAAATTCCACACGCCTGTTTTTAGCCCTGTTGCTTTCAGAATCATTGGGCACAAGCGGCATGACCTTGCCAAAACCCGTGGCAGTCAGACGTTTGGGATTGATGCCTTTTGAAACAAGATATTTTAAAACCGTAGTGGCACGTATAGCAGAAAGCTCCCAGTTGGACGGGAAAACATGGGTTGATATGGGAATATCATCTGTATGACCTTTTATATTGATATTATATTCAGGATAATCATCAAGAATTTGAATAATCTCATTAAATATTGATAAAGCAGGGGTGTTCAAAGATGCTGAACCTGAATTAAAAAGGGCTTTGCCCTTAACGCTGATGATCATTTTGCCATCTACTATTCTGGTTGATATATTATCTTTCTGGCTGTTTTCCCTTGCAAATCTGGTGATTTTTTTAAAGAGGGATTTTTCCCTTGAATGAAGGCCTGTGATATCTTCAATGGTGACCTGTGTGTCCATTATCTCAGGTATTCCCATCAGCTCCATCAAGCCGATTAATTTTTCATTCTCTTCAGTCTCAATCTTAAGGGTTTCTACCGCATGCCTGTATTGCTTTTTTTCAAAAGAGGCAAGGGTATATAAAAGGACGAAAAACACAAGAAGGATCGTTACCAGGTCGGCATATGTGACAAGCCATGTCGCCTCGTCATCATAGGTGATAAATGAACTGTTGTATGTATTATCTCTCATTTTATCATTTTACGGTTTATCTTCTCATTTTATAACTTATTTTGTCTTTTTAAAGGCCATCTTTTCAAAGGGTTTGCGAAGCCTTGTTGATATAAAACTTGAAAGCTTTTCATATATGATAACAGGGTTATTATTTTTAATGATTGAAATGGCACCCTCTCTTTTAATCTCCAGATTGATAATTTCAATAACCGTTCTTGAACGAAGTTTGCCTGCTATGGGAAGAAAAAAGAGGGTTGACATCAGAGAGCCGTAAAATGTGGTCAAGATGGCAACCGCCATTGCAGGACCAATATTGGAAGGATCCTGGAGACGGCTGAGCATTTGAACAAGGCCGATCAGTGTTCCAAGCATTCCAAAGGCAGGCGCATATATTCCCATTTTTCTGAATATATCCTGGACAATAAAATGGCGCATCTGAAGAGACTGGATTTCAGTTGTCAGTGCTGCCCTTATCACTTCTTCAGAAGAGCCGTCAGCAAGAAGCCCGCAGGCTTTTTTTAAAAACAGTGAGTCTGTTTTAATGTTACTCAGCTTCAGTAACCCCTGACGTCTGCTGATATGACTCAGTTTAATCATGGTTGCCACAGCATCATTTGGATCTTCCGTATCTTTGGAAAAAACAAAATATGCCGCTTTGAATGCCGCCATGACATCCCTGAACTGAAACGTAAGTAAAGTGGTGGCAATGGTGCCGCCAAAAACAATCATTAAACCCTGTACATTAATAAAATTATAAAAATCTCCACCCAGATATATAGCACTGATGATTAACGATAACCCTGAAATGATACCTATAAAAGAAGCGATGTCCATATTAACCTGTCTTTTTTTATATAT
>CAYZCC010000005.1:21013-21752 GCA_964476805.1 uncultured Desulfobacula sp. | reverse complement strand
CTATATGATATTATTTTGATGGTCAAGGCTAATGTGCCTTAAATTATAAAAGAAAAGTTGCCTATTCATGGTTTCATCTGATAGAAGGGTATAAATTTCAAAATTTAAAAATCGGTAATATATCAAGAACAGATTATGGAGTCGATATTATGAGGTTCAGATGGTTTTGTTTTACGGTTTTAGTATTCATGTTTTTTTGTTTAAACGGCTGCCAGAATAATTCTGAGAAAGCAAGTCAGAAAGAAGAGATAAAAAAGAGTGTCACACCTGATAAACCTGATAAACGAAGAGCGTATGCTGATCTTCCTGATAATATTAACTGGCTGACCAATGAATCCGATCCTGTTTTCTCCTCTGAGAATGCTGTTAAAGGAGGAATTTTCCACTCTGCCATTACAAGCTTTCCCATGACATTCAGAACGGTGGGACCTGATTCAAACGGCTCTTTTAGAAGTGCAATCCTGGACAATCAACTCTCTTTGATTAACATTCATCCCAACAGTGATAATATTCTTCCTGAACTTGCCACCCACTGGGCTTTTGGTGATGATAAGAAAACCATGTTCTTTAAACTGGACAAGGATGCTGTATGGTCCGACGGCAAACCTGTTACTGCCTGGGATTTTGTATATACACTTGACTTCATGCGTTCAGAACATATCATTGCACCCTGGTATAATGATTATTACACAAAAGAGATTGAAAAAGTGATAGTCTATGATGACCACACCATTGGAGT
>CAYZCC010000005.1:15085-21003 GCA_964476805.1 uncultured Desulfobacula sp. | reverse complement strand
CAAATCTACTAAAGCCGTGCCGGATCTTCATTTGAAGATCGGTATCTCTCCCACTCCGGAACACTATTTTGGAAAACTTGATGACACTTTTGTGCAGAAGTATAACTGGAAAATTGTGCCCAATACCGGCCCCTATCAACTGACTGATTTTAAAAAAGGTAAATTTATTAAATTTAAAAGAAAGAAGAAGTGGTGGGCGCAAAATAAGAGATATTTTAAAAACAGGTTTAATGCTGATTATGTAAGATTTGATGTAATAAGGGACTTTAACCTTCAGTGGGAATACTTTAAAAAAGGCAAGCTGGATGCTTTTGGCTTAACCATGCCAGAATACTGCCATCAGAAATCCAATATCCCTCTTTTTAAGGATGGATATATTAATAAAATATGGTTTTTTAATGACCAGGAGAGATCTGCACAGGGAATGTGGCTCAATCAGGATAAGCCTGTTTTTAAGGATAAAACACTCTGCTATGCCTTTGCCCACGCCATGAATATAGAAAAAGTGATCAATAAAGTGTTGAGAAAGGATTATTTCAGGCTGCCCCAGGCTTTCTCTGGATATGGGAAATACACCAACAGTAAAATAAAGCCGAGACAATATGATATCAACAAAGTGAATACACTGATGAGAGATGCCGGGTGGAAAAGGGGAGATGATGGTATCTGGCAGAAGGATCAAATAAAATTCTGTGTAAAGGTGACATACAGTCATGAGGTGCACACGCCAAGGCTTGTGGTTTTAAAGGAAGAGGCCTTAAAAGCAGGTGTTGAGATTGTACTTGAACGTCTGGACGCCACATCCATGTTTAAAAAATTTTTAGAAAAAAAACATGATGTTGCATGGATGGGATGGAGTACGAATATGAGACCCTCCTACTGGCAGGGGTGGCACTCTGACAATGCCCACAAACCCCAGACAAATAATATTACCAACACGGATGAGCCAGAGCTGGATGCATTGATAGAGAAATACAGGGCAAGCCTTGATCAGGAGGAGAGAATAGCACTCTCCTTAAAAATACAGAGTGTTATACATGATACAGGTGCTTTTGTTCCAACATTTATGGTTCCCTATGTCAGGCTTGGATACTGGAGATGGCTTCAGCTGCCAGAATTCCATGGAACCAGGCGTTCTGACTCTCTTTTTGATCCATTCTCCTCTACAACCGGAGGGCTTTTCTGGATTGATGATAAAAAAAAGGAAGAGACCATGAATGCTTTAAAAAACAAAACAGGATTCAAACCGGTTGTCATTAAGGATGAGACTTTCAAACATTGAAATTTTTTAATCATATGTTAAACAAAAGCGTAACAGCTGTCGACCGGGTTTTTTTACAATGATCATGGCAGAAAATTTGTTGTACAGGATCGTATGGTCATGAACGATGATACGGTTTTAAAAGTAGAAAATCTTTCAGTAGAGTTTAATAGCGAACTGGGGTGGGTGCGAGCTGTTGACAAAGTCAGTTTTAATCTTAAAAAAGGAAAAATCCTCGGTATTGCAGGAGAATCAGGCTGCGGAAAAAGTGTTACGGCTCTGAGTATAATGAGACTTCTGCCAAAACCTGTTTCAAATATAGTTGAAGGCAGGGCAGAGTTTGAAAATCAGAATATTTTTAATCTCCCGGTCAGTGAGATGCATAATATCCGGGGTAAAAAAATTTCCATGATTTTCCAGGAGCCCATGACAGCGCTGAATCCTGTCCATGGTATAGGAAAACAGATAAAAGAGGTATATCAGCTTCATTTTACACAACTGACGCCAAGTGAAATGAGAGAAGCTTCCATAAATATGCTTGAAAAAGTCGGTATTCCTGATCCGCAAAAAGTCATTAAAAAATATCCGCACCAGCTTTCCGGAGGGATGAGGCAGAGGGTTATGATTGCAATGTCCCTTGCATGTGAACCTGATATTCTTATCGCAGATGAACCCACCACAGCGCTGGATGGCACTATCCAGGCTCAGATTCTTGATTTGATACGCTCTTTACAGAAAAAATATGATATGTCTGTGATTTTAATTACGCATGATCTTGGTGTTATTGCGGAAAACTGTGATGATGTCGTTGTTATGTATGCCGGAAGAGTCGCTGAAAAAGCAATGGTTAAAAAATTATTTAAATCGCCCAGGCATCCATACACAAAAGGGTTGTTAAAATCAATTCCACAGCTTGCAAAAAATCCTAAAACCACTCTTCCTACAATCAGGGGTCAGGTGCCGTCATTAATGAACATGCCCCCTGGCTGCAGATTTGCCCACCGCTGTCCCTTAACTGAAAGTGACTGCATCAATCAAGCCCCAAAAATAAAAAATATTGGTGCGAATCACACAGTCGCATGTCATTTAGTCCATGAATGACTGTTTTAAAAAAATAATTATATTTAAAATAATCCTTGATTTTTTAATTTAAAGGCAATATGACCTATACAAAGCCTTTAAAAAGAAAGGTTTAGCAGTTTCGTTCTAAAGGGAAAACCCAGTTTGTGAGAGTGGCAGTACCCAAAAGTTTGAAACTATTATTATTTATTTTTAGTCAAGGAGAGTGTCACAATGGCAAATGGGATCGTAAAATGGTTCAATGATTCAAAAGGTTATGGATTTATTGAGCAGGAAGATGGGCCAGATGTATTTGTCCATCATTCAGGTATTAATGCAACGGGTTTTAAATCTCTTAACGAAGGTGATAAAGTCACTTTTGATGTGGAAGAGGGTCAAAAGGGACCCGCAGCAGTTAATGTAACTGTTGAGTAGAATTTTATAAGGGTTTTCTTAGAGTTGGACAGTCGTCTTTATTAAAGAAAACCCTTTTTTTGTATCTGGGTAAACTTTTATTCAAAAATAGAGTCTCATCCGTCAATTTTTAATAAAATGGCAATTCTTGAAGTAAAAAATCTGAAAAAATATTTTCCAGTAACCAAAGGAATCTTTTTAAGACGTACAGGATGGGTATATGCACTCGATGGTGTCTCTTTTGCATTGAAAAAGGGAGAGACACTTGGTGTTGTCGGGGAATCCGGTTGCGGGAAAACAACCTTGGGAAGATGTATTATGGGGCTTTATAATCCATCTGAGGGTCAGGTTATTATTAAGAACCAGGAAATTTCAAAATTCAGCCCAGCACTTCGAAAAAAACTTGCATTAAATCTGCAGATGATATTTCAGGATCCGTTTGAATCTTTAAATCCAAGACAGACTGTCAGAGAAATTCTTGAAGAAAAATATATTATTCATGGCAAGAAAAAAGGGGGATTGAATTCCTCTATTAATGAGTTAATTGAAAGGGTAGGGCTGACACAGGATGATCTTACTAAATTTCCCCATGAATTTTCAGGTGGTCAGCGTCAGAGGATTGGCATTGCAAGGGCGATCAGCCTTGAGCCTGAAATTATTATATGTGATGAGCCGGTTTCAGCACTTGATGTCTCTGTACAGTCTAAAATTCTGAATCTTTTAAATGAACTTCAGAGCAGTCTGGAATTGACCTATATTGTTATCTCACATGATCTATCTGTTGTGAAACATATTTCAGATAAAATAGCGGTTATGTATATGGGAAAAATTGTTGAAACAGCACATGCCGACCGTGTCTATAACAAGGGAAGGCATCCATACACAAAAGCTCTTTTATCCTCTGTGCCAGTACCTGATCCAGAATTGAAAAGAGAGCGTATTATATTAAAAGGTGAAGTTCCCTCAGTGGAGAACCCTCCTTCAGGCTGCAGGTTTAATACACGGTGTGAATATGTTGAAAGTATCTGTAAAACAAAAGCGCCTGAACTTTTTGAAAACTCTGAAAACCCCGATCATCTCACGGCCTGCCACCTCTTTTTTTGATCGTGGGAATTTTTTAAATTTTCTTGCACAATATCCATTGTAGTGATAATATCGCTTATTTTGTTAAAAGTTATTATTTAGTGCCCGATCGAAAATCGCTAATTTGCTCAATTACGGCGCCAGACACTATTGACATGATATGTGGGGTAAAAAGTGAAATGCTTTTTTAAAAAAAAAATTTTCTTAATTTTAATATGTTGCGCTTCAGTGTTGGCCGGGTGTGGTGAAACCAAAGAAACAACTACTTCTGATTTTTTAATTAAAACCCGGCTGATAACTGTGTCAACACTGGATTTTATTGAGGAACTCGATCGAAAACATTCGGCTTACCCATATAATATCAAAGAATTTCCAGCAGAATATAATGAGATGGTAATTGATTTAGTTAAGATACTTTCTCAAGAGATTGTTTTACTGAGCGCGGCTGCAGATAAACAGATCACAGTTACTGACCAGGAAGCCATGACTGCTGAAAAAGAGTTTAAAAAAGAGTATCCAAAAGACAGCTTTGATAAAATTATACTGGAAGAGGCAATATCATATCCTCTCTGGAAAAACCGGTTTAAAAAAAATATGATTATTGAAAAACTTGTTGAACAGGAGTTAAAAGGAAAAATAGAGATCAAACCAAGTGATATTGTACAATTTTATAACAACAGCTATAAAACTACTTTGAATTCTCAAGACAGTGACAGTGATCTGAATAAAAAAGAAAACGAGAAAGAACTGGTTGCAGAGCTTCGCACACAAAAAACTCAGGAAAATTACAACGAATGGGTTCAAAACCTTTACAAAACTTATCCTGTTGAGATCAATAGAGATAAACTGAAAAGCTTATTAATGAATATTAAAGAAAATAAGGGACATAAAAATGAAAAAAAGAGTTAACTTGAGTATTCTTTTTTTAATTGTGATATGCTGGATTCTCACCATATCCGCATCTGCTGAAGTCGTAGACAAAATTGTTGCAATTGTAAACAGTGATATTATCACACTGGTTGAATTGAATCGGGAAACAGCACCCTATCGAGCCAAAATTGCAGCAGGCACTTATCCAGAAGATCAAAAAGTAAAAATGACTCAAGAGATCAATATAAAAATTTTAAATAATTTGATCGATCAGTCTCTGGTTCATCAGGAGGCAAAAAAATATCGTATCAAAGTTTCAAAAAATGCAGTGGACAAAGCAGTAGAAAATATAATGCAGTCAAGATCCATGAGCCAGGAAGATCTTGAAAAAGCACTGAAAAAAGATGGGAAAACTTTAACAGAATACCGGAAAAACATAAAAAATCAGATATTGCGAAGCAAGCTTATCCATCATGCAGTCAAATCAAAGGCGGTTGTGCTGGAATCTGATATAAAGCACTATTATGAAAATAACCAGGAAAAATATTCAGGCAGCAAAAAATACTATTTAAGAAATATCGTATTGAATCAAGAGGATAAGATTCAGGAAGTTAGCAGGCAGTTAAATGAAACAGAGGATTTCAAAAGTCTTGCAAAAAAATATTCCATTGCACCCAACGCAGAGGATGGTGGTGATCTCGGACTTTTTGATATACAAAGTTTTCCCGATAACATCAAAAAAGAGCTGGAAAAATTAAAAAAGGGTGAATTCAGTCATGTAATAAAAACTGCCCGGGGGTTTCAACTCTTTTATATTGAAGATATTGTTTTTGAGGGCCGCAGAACCTATGATCAGGCTCGAGATGAAATACATGACCTGCTGTACAATAAAAAAGCAGAAAAAAAATTTACAACCTGGCTTGAAACATTAGAAAAGAGTGCGCATATAAAAATCATGCTTTAATGGGACCTGTCTGTTTTGTCAATGCCGGATTTCAGTACCAATGCCATTGTTTTAAAAAAAATAGAGTATAGTGATCACGATTTTATCATCAGCTTTCTGACACAATCCAATGGTAAAATATCTGTTATTGCAAAAAATGCAAAGAAAAGTATCAAACGTTTTTCTGGGCAATTTGATCTGTTCTGCCTGAATAATATTCACTGCAGTTTTCCAAAAAAGAAGAGAGATGCAATGATCATTCTTACCCGATCTGATCTTGAAGAGGGG
>CAYZCC010000005.1:14533-15075 GCA_964476805.1 uncultured Desulfobacula sp. | reverse complement strand
ACTGCATATGCAAGCTTCTGGAGTGAACTTCTCTATTTTTATCTTGAAGAGAACAAGCCCCAGTCTGATATTTATGATTTATTGCTGTTTGCCCTTAAAGCTCTGGACAGTGACACCATTCCCAGTGACGTATTAAACCTCCTGTTTCAGATAAAATTCATGAGTATTGCAGGGTTATCTCCCAATATTGAAAATTGCGATAAGTGTCAGACACTTACTGATGATTTTGAGCAGAAAAATATAAGGTTTGATTTTAAACAGGGAGAGATTACCTGCAAAAAATGTCTGAAAAAAAAATCAAAACACAGCATGACAATTTCCAAAGGAACGCTAAAACAGCTTTTCTGGATAAACAATACCGATATCAGGAAAGCAGATAGAATAAAATTTTCCGCCTATGCCATAAAAGAGGGAGGTGTTCTACTGGAGGCATTTATCCCCTTTCATATTGGAAGAGACTTTAAAAGTCTTCATTTTCTAAAAAGTATTAGATAGCACTGACAGTGAATATAAATAACATACTAAAAAACAGAATCATTCAG
>CAYZCC010000005.1:5682-14523 GCA_964476805.1 uncultured Desulfobacula sp. | reverse complement strand
ATCTGTGCCATGCAGGGTTGATTTAGGCGGCACCCTGGATATAAGTACATTTTATCTGACTTTAAACTCTCTTGAACCTTCAAGTTTTAATATCGCTCTTGATTTAAGAACCAGGGTCACTTTGTCAACTTTTAAAAAAGGATATATCAAAATCTCTTCCAGAGGTTTTAAGAGTGCTGTGTTCCAGGAGCATAATGTCCCTTTAGATCATCCAATGGGGCTGATGTTTGCATGTGCAAATTATTTTAATGTACATGGCGTACACATACATATAGAATCCTCCTCTCCTCCAAAAAGTGCGCTGGGGGGTTCTTCCGTAGCTGCGGTTGCAATTATTTCAGCCTTTTTCAAGTTATTTGATAAACCATTGATCCCAGAGCAGATTGCATGGCTTGCACACTATATTGAATCAGGTGTGGCAGGGGTGCCATGCGGTATGCAGGACCAGTTAGCTGCCGCTTTTGGGGGTGTGAACCAGTGGATATGGAAAATGGGCAGGACATCTCCTGAGTTTGAACAGATGCCTGTTTTTGAACAGGATCTGGATATTAAGGCATTTAACTCGAATATTCTCGTTGCCTACTGCGGTATTTCCCATGTTTCAAAAAATATTAACTCCCAATGGGTTCAATCCTTTGTGAATGGTGAAACAAGGATGGTTTTTCAACAGATTGCAGGTTTAACAACTAAATTTTCAAAAGCGGTAAAAGATAAAAAATTTTCAAAGGCTGCAAGCCTGATGAACCAGGAGACAAAATTAAGACTTGAAATAACACCTGATGTGCTTGATAGTACTGGAAAAAAATTATTTGCAGATGCAATGGCTGTCAATTGCGGTGCAAGATTTACAGGAGCTGGCGGTGGCGGCTGCCTTTGGGCAGTGGGTGAAAAATCTGATATGGAAAAATTAAAAGTTCTATGGAAAAAAACAGTTGAACCTGTTGAAAATGCAGAAATATTAAACAGCAGAATAGACAATAGAGGGATTCAAGTAGATAAAAATGGATAATTAAGAGTAGGGTTTTCCTGTATTCTTAATTTTTCAATATTTATTATTGATGGTCACGTAAAAAGTCAAAAATGGCAAAGTCGCTATATATAATTTCAGTATGTTACGACCCAAAAATTGCCAAAATCGGACTTTTGTCAGATTCATTATTATTAATTCAAAAATAGAGTGGCGTAAAATGAATTTTCAAGATGTAATCTTAACCCTGAACACTTTTTGGGCTGAAAAGGGCTGTGTTCTGATACAGTCCTATGACATGGAAGTTGGCGCAGGAACCTTTCACCCGGCAACACTGTTAAAAGCGCTTGGACCTGAACCGTGGAACGTTGCCTATACCCAGCCGTCAAGGCGCCCGACAGATGGCCGATATGGGGAAAATCCCAACAGGCTCCAGCATTATTATCAATACCAGGTTCTTTTAAAACCGTCTCCGCCCGATATTCAGCAGTTGTATCTCGATTCCATGAAAGCTCTGGGTGTGGATTCCCTTGACCATGATATACGTTTTGTGGAGGATGACTGGGAATCCCCCACCCTTGGCGCTTCAGGGCTTGGATGGGAAGTATGGCTGGATGGTATGGAAGTGACACAGTTTACATACTTTCAGGTGACAGGCAGTGTGGAAGTCAATCCAGTACCTGTTGAGTTAACCTACGGTCTTGAGAGAATCTGCATGTATCTGCAGGGTGTTGATAATGTTTTTGATTTGAAATGGAATGATGAAATTACCTATCGAGATGTCTATCACAGTCAGGAAGTAGAGCAGTCAATTTACAATTTTGAGATTGCAGATGTGGATATGCTGTTTGATCTGTTTAAAAAATATGAAATTGAAGCCCATCAGATTGTCAAAAAAGGAGTGGTTATCCCTGCATATGAGTACTGCCTTAAATGTTCTCATACTTTTAATCTTCTGGATGCAAGAGGGGCCATCAGTGTTACAGAGCGAACCGGGTATATCAAGCGGATAAGGGATATTGCAAGGGCTTGTTCCAGGGCATATCTTGTACAGCGCGAAGAGATGGGGCATCCTCTTTTGAAACAGACTCCGGTTGAAAATGGAGGGGTGACTTAGATGAATACACTTTTAATTGAAATTGGAACAGAAGAGATACCCGCAGGTTATATTGTTCCTGCTCTTAATGCATTTAAGAAAAATATGATTGAAATTTTTGATAAATCAAGAGTTGATCATGGAAATACCAGGGTTTTTGGAACTCCAAGAAGGCTTGCATTAATGGTGGAAGATCTTGCAGATCAGCAGAACTCTAAAACATCAACTATTACAGGGCCTCCTGAAAAAATCGGATACGATGAAAACCAGAAACCCACCATTGCAGCCGTAAAATTTGCATCAAAGGCCGGAATCAGTGTGGATCAGATCAAGGTTGAAGAGACCCAAAAGGGCAGGTACCTCACTGCAGTTGTTGAGGAAAAATGCCTTTCTACCATTTCCATACTTGAAAATATTCTTGAAAAAGAAATTTTATCAATTCCCTTTCCCAAAAGGATGAGATGGGGAAGTCTCTCCATCAGTTTTGCCCGTCCCATCATCTCGCTTACAGGGCTTTATGGAGACCAAACCATCAATTTCAAGGTGGGCAACATTATTTCAGGCTCAAAAATTTTCGGCCATTACTTTATGAACCCAGGAGAATATGAAGTTGATTGTGCCGATAATTATATTAAGGTTGTTGAATCAGCAGGTGTCATTCCAGACATTGACAAAAGAAAGAAAATTTTAATTCAAGCTCTTGAAACCTGTGCAGAGGCGTATGATTCAAAAATTCTAAAAGATGATGATTTAACCGATATTGTCAACAACCTTATTGAATACCCCTTTCCGGTTGTTGGCAGGTTTGATGATGAATTTCTTGAAGTCCCCGATGAAGTTCTGATTACCGCCATGAGAGAGCATCAGAAATGTTTTGCTCTGACAGATGCAAAAGGCCGTTTAAAACCCTTGTTCATTGCTGTTAACAATACAGATGTCAGAGACATGACCCTTGTTACCCATGGTCATGAAAAAGTTCTCAGGGCCAGGCTGTCAGATGCTAAATTTTTCTATGAACAGGATTGCAAATCCTCTCTGGATGAATTTCGTGACCGACTTAAAAATGTGACTTTCCAGGAAAAACTTGGAAGTGTTTATGACAGAACCATCAGGATTGAAAAACTTAGTCTTTATCTGGTTGAAAGATCTTCATATGACAATAAAGAGATCCTGAAATCAGATGTTTCAAGAGCTTCGCAGATCTGCAAGGCAGATCTTGTAAGTCAGGTGGTTATAGAGTTTACAAAACTTCAGGGAGTGATTGGAAGAATTTATGCACTCAATATCGGAGAAAAGGATGATATTGCTTATGCCATTGAACAACATTACAGACCCGTTCATTCTGGTGGGAAACTGCCGGAAAATCCATGTGCAAATCTTCTTGCCATTGCAGATAAACTCGACGCCATCTGCGGCTGTTTCTCCATCGGTCTGATTCCCACAGGCGGTGACCCTTACGCTTTAAGAAGACAGGGAATCGGCATTATCCAGATTATGCTGGAAGAGAAGTTAACATTTTCCTTGAATTCCATGATTGATAAGGGGCTTGAATCCTTTATTGATGACAGTGACACATTAAAAAAAGTCTCGCTTGAAATCAAAGAGTTTTTTCAAAACAGGATGGTCCATATCCTTATTGACAGAAAATTTTCAAAAGAGGTTGTTAATTCAGCCCTCTCTGCCTCTTTTGACAACCTGCCAGATGTTGTTTTAAGAGTCAAAGCACTGGATTCTTTAAGAAAGCAGCCTGATTTTGAACCCATTGCCATTACCTTTAAAAGGGTGGAAAATATAATTAAAAAATCAGGTGCCAAAGAGAAGATATTTTTAGATGAAAACCTTTTTGAAGATACCTGCGAAAAGCAGCTGTTTGAATCAGTCAATAATGTCAAAGAGAGTATCACTGCTTTTATTCAAAAAGAAGATTATGATAAAGCACTTTCAGCTATTGCCACATTAAGGCCTGAAGTCGATACATTTTTCGATGATGTCATGGTAATGGCTGAAGATGAAAAATTAAAACAAAACAGGATGGCACTGTTATCATCAATCTCTGAATTGTTTAAGAATATAGCGGATTTTTCAATGATGTAGCGTCGTAATTTTTAACTGTTAACGCTTGATTTTTAACTGTTAACGCTTGATTTTACCTGTTGAAGCATCAGAAAATCAAAATTGGAAATCGCCTGAAGACCAAAAATTTAAAATTTAAATTAATTGCAGCAAAGGAAATAGTATGCCTCGATATGACCCTGAAAAAGATAAAAAAATAAAAGAGTGGAAAAATGAAGAGACAGGACTTCTTGTCTCCATTCAGCAATATGGTGAGGGAGAGCCTAAAGTCCAACTTGGACCAAGAATTCTAAAGAGGAAAGATGGCACTGACAGAGTCCCTTCTAAAGCGGGCAGACTGACCATTGAAGATATTACATGGATTTATGATATCATTGATGAGGTCAAGGATGAATTATCAGACATTGTGGGGCCTGAATAAGATTCCCGGTTTTCAGACAAGATGAATGAAAACATTAAAAATGAGGCTTTAAAACTTCAAAAAGAGCTGACACAACACAGCTTTAATTACCATGTCCTGGATGATCCAGCAATCTTAGACAGTGAGTATGATATGATGTTACGAAGGCTCATTGAGATTGAAGAGAAATACCCGGAATATTCAACTCCTGACTCTCCCACAAAGAGAGTCGGGGCAGCGCCGCTTGACTCTTTTGATCAGGCAGAACACTCAATCCCCATGCTCAGCCTTGACAATGCTTTCAGCAAAAATGACGTCTTAAACTTCCATAAACGAGTGGTTAAAAATTTAAACCGGGAAGATATTTTATATACTGTTGAACCGAAGCTTGACGGCGTTGCCATCGAGTTGAAATATGAAAACGGGATGCTTGTACAGGCAGTCACAAGAGGCGACGGCATTACAGGCGAAGTGATAACAGAGAATATCAGAACCATCCGATCTGTTCCCCTTAAACTAAAGCAGACTCATATCAGAATACCCTCTCTTCTTGAAGTCAGAGGAGAGGTCATTATTAGACACTCTGATTTTAATCGTTTAAACAAAACCCGTCTTGAAAATGGAGAAAAAATTTTTGCAAATCCAAGAAATGCAGCAGCAGGCTCCTTAAGGCAGCTGGATTCAAAAATTACCGCTTCAAGACCTCTTGATATCTTTGTTTACGGTACAGGCCTTGTGCATGGGATATCTTTTTCAACCCAGGCACAGAGGCTGAAAAAATTAAGTTCTTTTGGTTTTCCTGTTAACACCCATATGAAGCTGGGGGTTAGCATTAACAGGGTGATAGAGTTTTATGAAACGCTTGAGAAATTGAGGGAAAACCTTGTCTATGAGATTGACGGCATGGTTATAAAAGTGGATGATATTGCCATGCAAAAACAGCTTGGGGAAAAAATTAAAAGTCCTAGATGGGCAGTTGCCTGGAAGTTTCCAGCCATGGAAAAAACCACTATGATTAATGATATTAAAGTTCAGGTGGGAAGAACCGGCGTATTGACTCCGGTCGCTGTTCTGGAACCTGTAAATATTGCCGGCGTCATGGTATCCAGGGCAACCTTGCACAATGAAGATGAAATAAAGAGAAAAGATATCAGAATAGGAGATAACGCCCGGGTCATCAGGGCAGGGGATGTTATCCCGAAAATTGTGAAAATTATTGAATCTGACAGAGACGGTACCCAGACCCCATTTAAAATGCCTTTAGCGTGTCCGGTCTGCAACAGCAGTATTGAAAAAATCAAACTTGATAAATCAGTCATAAACAGATGCGTGAATGCATCCTGCCAGGCACAGTTAAAGGAGCGGCTCAGACACTTTGTATCAAAAAAGGCCTTTGATATTGATGGATTTGGGAAAAAAATGGTTGATCAGCTGGTTGATATAAAAATGATCAAATCCTTTGCTGATATTTTTTTACTGGAGAAAGAAAAACTTGCAGAACTTGAAAGAATGGGGGAAAAATCAGCAGAAAATTTAATCCACTCCATAAAAGACTCCAGAAATATTACCCTGCACAGATTTATTTACGCTCTTGGTATTGAACATACCGGAGAAAACGCTGCAAAATTGATTGTCACTACATACAAAACCCTTGACAAAGTAATGGATACAACAATTGAAGCGTTAGAGAAAATTCATGGGATCGGCCCTGAAACCGCCCGGGCAGTCTGCAATTTTTTCTCTCTTCAGGAAAACAAAAACCTGGTCAATCAGATATCTGATCTGGGTGTTCATATTACAGCTTCGCATGCTGCTGAAACTAAAATCAGTGATAATCCTTTTAAGGATAAACGCATAGTCCTCACAGGTACCTTGCATTCCATGGCAAGGAGTGAGGCAGAAAAACGACTTGAAAATCGGGGTGCAAAAATCACCTCCGCCATAAGTTCAAGAACAGATTTTCTCATTACAGGAGAGGCCCCTGGAAGTAAATTTGAAAAAGCTCAAAAACTTGAAGTTTCAATATTAGATGAAGAAAGTTTTGCTAAGCTGCTTGAGAATTCTTAAAAAAAAAGGGGTCACTATTTTTCCCCACAAAAATTTATCAAACTATTTGTAATCAGATCTTCACTCGTTTTTCTATCTCCTGCAATTGTTTTTGTAACGCTTCTGATTTTTCCTTATTCTCTTTTTTTTCAAGCTGTTCCATGAAAAAATTGAGCATATTTTTTAATTCTGGCAAAACATCCTGTTTAAAATTTTTTTTCTGTTCCTTTGAAAATTGTGTAATGCGGTTGATTATCTTTTTCAGCCCTTTTCCAGCAGTGGAAATTTTATATTCTAAAAATGTGATCCCTTTTAATTTTGATTTTTCATTCTGCCCTTTATCATCACCATCTCAACTGGCGTATAGCCTGCAAGATAACACAGATCAGCAGGTGTATCAATATCCCACATGACAAGATCAGCATCTTTCTCCTTCTCCAGGCTTCCCTTGGATTTTTCAAGTCCCAGGGCTTTTGCACCATTGATACTCGCGCCAAGCAGTGCCTCTTCACAGGTCAGGCCAAAGAGCATGCAGGCCATATTAAGTATTAGTGTCATGGAGTGAACAGGGCTGGTACCTGGATTCAGGTCAGTCGATACAGCCATGGGTATTCCAAGTTTCCTGAATATCTCAACAGGAGGAGTGCGGGTCTCTTTCAGATAATAAAATGCACCGGGTAAAAGAACCGCTGTAACATCATGCATGGCTATTTTTTTTGCATCTGCCAGGGAGAGATATTCAAGATGATCACAGGACAAGGCATTAAATTCAGAAGCAAGAGCCGCACCTCTGGAATTGGATAACTGCTCTGCATGTAGTTTTACATTAAATCCCAGCTCTTTTGCTTTTTGAAATATTTTTCTGGTCTGATCAAGTGAAAACCCTATTTTTTCACAAAATACATCCACGGCTGTTGCAATTCTCTGGGCTTTAACTTCTGGCAGCATAATTCCGGTAACAAGGTCAATATATCCATCTGAATTGTCTTTAAATTCCTCTGGAAGCGCATGAGCACCAAGGAATGTTGCTTCAATATTCACAGGCAGGTTATCATCCAGCTGTTTGATCACTTCAAGAATTTTTAATTCAGTTTCAAGATTAAGCCCGTATCCTGATTTAATTTCAAGAGTTGTGATACCCTGTTCTAAAAGGGCCTTGACTCGTTTTGATGCAGATGAAAATAGCGTCTCTTTGGAAGTGTTTCGGGTGTCATTGACCGTGGAAAAAATCCCCCCCCCCTGTTTTGAGATCTCTTCATAACTGATGCCTTTAAGTCTCATTTCAAACTCATTGGATCGTGATCCTCCATAGATAAGATGGGTGTGGCAGTCAATAAAGCCGGGGAGAATCCATCTCTTTTTACAGTCAATGGTTTTTTTGCTTTTTGTCTTAAAGTCATCCGGTAGATTTTTTTCTCTGCCAACCCATGAGATAATCACTCCTGTTACAGCAAGGGCACCATTTTTAATAATGGAAAGGTTGTTGTCTGCCATGGTGGCAATGTTGCAGTTTATAAAAAGCGTATCAATTTTGTCCGGCAGTAGATTTTGCATATATCAATCAAACTCCAGTATTCAGTATCAGATTTTTTATGTCTGTTAACTTGCTTCCTCGCTCCACTCCCCAGCCTCTGGTCTCTATTCTTCAGTTTCTACTCTCTTGAAAACATATTGATCATGGGAAGTTTGACTCCTTTCGTATTGGCAACATCAATTGCAGTTTGATAACCCGCATCTGCATGGCGGATAATGCCGGTTCCAGGGTCATTCTGCAGAACCGTGACCACTCTTTTTTCAGCCTCTTTGGTTCCATCTGCCACTGTAACCTGACCGGCGTGCAGGGCATATCCGATGCCGACACCGCCGCCGTCGTGAAAGGAAACCCATGTGGCACCCGATGCAACATTTGTCATGCAGTTTAACAATGCCCAGTCTGCCACTGCATCAGATCCATCTTTCATATCTTCTGTCTCCCTGTAGGGAGATGCAACAGAGCCGCAGTCAAGATGATCCCTGCCAATCACAATGGGTGCCTTAACTCTGCCTTCTCTTACAAGGTCATTAAAAAGCTTTCCTGCCTTTTCTCTCTCCCCATACCCCAGCCAGCAGATCCTTGCGGGAAGCCCCATATGCTCTATTTTTTCTCCTGCCATTTTCAGCCACTGGATCATTCTTCTCTTTTCAGGGAAAAGTTTCATAAGCGCCTGGTCTGTTATTTTTATATCTTGAGAATCTCCTGAGAGTGCAGCCCACCTGAAA
>CAYZCC010000005.1:0-5672 GCA_964476805.1 uncultured Desulfobacula sp. | reverse complement strand
CTTATATAGGCGGGAACAAAGCCGGGATAATCCATGGCATTGTCCACTCCCTGGCTCATTGCCTGTGCCCTTAGATTATTGCCGTAGTCAAAGGCAACAGAACCTTTTTCCTTCATTTCAAGAATGGCTCTTACATGTTCTGCCATGGAGTTTAAAGAGAGTGTCTTATATTTTTCAGGATCTGTTTCTCTAAGCTTCAAAGCTTCATCAAATGAGAGCCCCTTTGGAAAATAGCCATTGAGTGCATCATGGGCACTGGTCTGGTCGGTTATAACATCTGGAATAAAGTTTTTTGCAATCATGGAAGGCAGAATATCCACCACATTTGCACAAAGTCCTATGGAGAGCGCTTTGCCTTTTTCTGCCGCGTTCTGAGCCATGGAAACAGCTTCATCAAGGGTTGAAGCTTCCATGTCAAGATATCTTTTTTCAAGCCTCTTTTTAATTCTCGATTTATCTATCTCAATGCATATGGCAACACCATTTGCCATGCTGACAGAGAGAGGCTGGGCGCCGCCCATTCCCCCAAGCCCTGCGGTGACAACTATTTTGCCTGTAAGATCTGAATGATAGTGTTTTTGACCGAGAGCTGAAAAAGTTTCATATGTGCCCTGGAGGATTCCCTGGGTACCTATATAAATCCAGGAGCCGGCTGTCATTTGTCCGTACATGATCAGACCCATTTGATCAAGCTCGTGGAAATAGTCCCAGTCTGCCCATCTGGGAACAATATTGGCATTGGCAATGAGGATTCTGGGTGCGTGTTCATGGGTTTTTAATACACCCACCGGTTTTCCTGACTGTACAAGCAGGGTTTCATTATTTTCAAGGTCAAGAAGGGTTTTTACAATGGCATCAAAGCTCTCCCAGTTTCTGGCTGCCTTTCCAAGTCCGCCATAGACAATCAGTTCGTCTGGGTTTTCTCCGTTATCAGGATCAAGGTTGTTGCAAAGCATTCGCAAAGCTGCTTCCTGATACCACCCTTTACAGTGAAGCTGTGTTCCCCTGGGTGCCCTGACGGGTCGGGCGATTCCACAACCGATATTAAGCTGCTGTAATATTTTTTCTCGAGGTTTCAAAATTTCTCCTCCTGATATGGTTGACAGGTGTTTTATATTCAGATATTACTTGTCTATACAAGTATAGATATGATGTCAAGTTTTTTTAAACAAACGGTCAGAAAATCAGGTTAACATGTTGGATAAACCATATTCTTTGTATGCAAAAATTAAAAAAAGCATTGTAAATGACATTGATTCAGGAAAAATAAAACCTGATGATAAAATTTTTTCTGAATCAAAGCTTGCCAGACTGTTCAATGTCTCAAGAATGACAGCCAACCGTGCTTTAAAAGAACTCAGTGAAGAGGGTAGAATTGTCAGGATTCACGGAGTGGGTAGCTTTGTAGCCAAACCAAAACCAGAGGCGGCTCTTCTTGAAATCAAAAGCATTGCAAAAGAGATTGAAGAGTGGGGCGGTGTTCACTCTTCAACAGTTCTACTCATGGAAAAAGAGAAAGCGAATCCTGAAATTGCACAGAAAATGGACCTGAATACAGATGATACTCTCTTCCACTCCATTATTGTACACAGGGACAGAGGAATACCAATCCAGTATTCAGAACGATTTATCAATCCTGACGTTGCTCCTGAATATCTTGAACAGGATTTTAAAAAGATGACTCCAGGTGAATATCTTCTTCAGGTTGCGCCTCTTCAGGAAGCAGAACATATTATTGAGGCAGTCAATTGTGATTCAAAGATTTTAAAACTATTAAAAATTGATTCAAACAAACCCTGTTTATCACTTAAAAGGCGTACCTGGTCATTTAACAAGGTGGCAACTTACAGTATTATTGTTTCACCAGGCTCAAGATATAAACTTGTTGGAAAATTCAGAGGGGAAAACAGTTATGGGCAAAATAGTTGAGTGTGTACCAAATTTCAGTGAAGGTAGAAACAAAAAAACAATAAAGGCCATAGCAGATGCTATTGAGCAGACAAAAGGCTGCCGTCTGCTTGACGTTGATCCTGGAAAATCTACAAACAGGTGTGTCTACACCTTTGTGGGCTCTCCTGAAGCAGTTCTGCAGGGGGCAATAAATTCTGCAAAGGTGGCAAAACAGAAAATTGATATGGCATTCCATAAAGGTGAGCATCACCGTATGGGTGCTCTGGATGTATGCCCATTTATTCCTGTCGCTGGAGTTACCATGGAAGAGTGTGTTGAACTTTCAAAGGAGTTTGGCAAAAGGGCAGCGGGTGAACTTGAAATTCCCATCTATCTTTATGAAGAGTCGTCAGATCTTGATTACAGAAAAAAGCTTTCACAGATAAGAGAAGGGCAGTATGAAGGTTTAAAACACAGAATTTCAACTGAAGAGTGGAAACCTGATTTTGGGCCCGCAAAATTCATTCCTCAGTGGGGAGCGACTGTCACAGGAGCGCGCTCATTTCTCATTGCATATAATGTAAATCTTCTTTCCACTCCCAATCAGGCACACAGAATTGCTTTGAATCTCAGAGAGGCTGGAAGAGGAGAGGGTGAACCTGGAAAGTTAAAAGAGGTTAAAGGCATGGGATGGTATGTTGATGATTATAACCTTGCCCAGGTTACAGTCAATCTTAACAACTATCGTGTAACGCCTCTTCACACTCTCTTTGAAGAGGTGAAAAATGAGGCAGAAAAACTCAATATTGCTGTTGCAGGCTCTGAAATTGTGGGTGTTGTGCCTTTGGAAGCCATGATCATGGCAGCAGATTACTACATTGAAAAAGAGAACCTTTTTATTCTTGAAGAGGATCAGAAAATTAGGCTTGCTGTAGAGCGTCTCGGCCTAAAATCTGTTGCGCCATTTAATCCAGAGGAAAAAATTATAGAATATATTATTGCTATAGAAAAAAATGAGCCCCTTGCATCATTAAGTGTCAGAGAGTTTATCAAAGAGGTGTGTTCAAGAAGTTCTGCACCGGGCGGAGGCTCAGCATCTGCAGCTATCGCCGCCATGGGCGCAGGCCTTGGCTCCATGGCAGCAAAACTGACACTGGGTGTACGCAAATTTGAAGATGTGGATGAAAAAATGCGTGAAACCATTCCGGCTCTACACGATGCTTCCAATGCCCTGGTTCCAATGATTGATGCAGATACCAATGCTTTTGCGGATTATGCCAAAGCGCTGGGTATTCCCAGTGAAACTTTGGAGGAGAAAGAGTATAGATCAGAAAAAATGCAGCAGGGGCTGAAAAAAGCGATTGAAATTCCTCTGGCAACTATGAAGTTAGCAGATTCTGCATGGCCTTCAATGATTGAGACTGCAAAGTATGCCAATATTGCATTAAAATCAGATATTGAAGTGGGTGCAAAAGCGTTGGAAACAGGTATTTGGGGGGCATATAAAAATGTGATGATCAATATTCCTCAGATCAATGATAATGAGTATAAAAAAACCACTGTAAAAACTGCAGAAGAGATAAAACTGAATGCTGAAAACCAGTTCAGAAAAGTTTTAGATATTCTGGAAAAAAGGGATTCAATCTGTAAAGGTATCTCAAATGAAAGATGAAATCACTGTTAATGGTCACAATTTTCTACTGAAAGATCTGATCGCTATTGCAAGAAATAACTCACGGGTTAAAATAGCCAAAGAATCAGAACCGGCAATTATTAAATCCAGAAATCTTGTGGATCAATGGGTAAAGAAAAACAGGAGAATTTACGGTGTTACCACAGGTTTTGGAGCGCTTTCCAATGTCGCCATATCAGGCAGTGATACAAAAAAACTTCAAAAAAAGATACTGCTCAGCCATGCGGCAGGAATGGGTAACCTTTCTGCTGATGATGTTGTAAGGGCAATGATGGCACTTAGGATTAATGATTTTTGCCGGGGCAATTCAGGATTAAGGCTTAAAACCATTGAAAAACTTGTTCAAATTTTAAATGCGGGTATCGTCCCTGTGGTACCTGAAAAAGGATCAGTCGGCGCAAGTGGAGATCTTGTTCCCATGGCGCATCTTTCCCTTGTTCTCCTGGGTGAGGGAGATGCCTTTATCGATGGCCGGAGAATGAGCGGCGCCAGAGCACTTAGAAAAAAAACAATTAAACCCCTTGAGCTTGAAGCAGGAGAAGGACTTGCCCTTATTAACGGAACCCAGTTCATGATTGCCCATGGATGTCTTGCGCTCCACGATACCTTAAATCTTTGTAAACATGCAGACATAGCTGCAAGTATGAGTCTTGAAACCCTGATGGGAACAAGGTCTGCTTTTGACGCTAAAATTCATGCGGTAAGACCCCATAAAGGTCAGATCAAGGCGGCATCCAATATGTTTAGAATTACAGAAAATTCTGATATTATCTCCTCCCATGAAGATTGTTCAAAGGTTCAGGATGCCTACAGTTTAAGATGTTCTCCCCAGATTCATGGTGCTTCCTGGGATACTCTTGCCTATGTTGACAATGTTATAAAAATTGAAATAAATTCATCCACGGAAAACCCTCTTATTTTTCCTGAATCCCAGGAGTTTCTTTTCGGTGGCAATTTCCATGGTCAGCCCCTTGCCCTTGCCTGTGATTTTTTAAGTATAGCAATAGCAGAACTTGCCAATATTTCAGAAAGACGGGTGGAAAGACTTGTAAATCCACAGCTTTCAGGCCTGCCTGCATTTCTTATCGAAGAGGGGGGGTTAAATTCCGGGTTTATGATTGCCCAGTATGCAGCCGCATCCCTTGTATCTGAAAATAAGGTTCTGTCCCATCCAGCTTCTGTGGACTCCATACCAACATCAGCCAACAAAGAGGATCATGTTTCCATGGGAGCCTGGGCTGCAAGAAAATGCCGCGAAATTGTTGCAAATACAGAAGAGGTCATTGCCATTGAACTTTTGTGCGCTGCCCAGGCAATTGATCTTTTTACAAATATGAAAGCCGGGGATGGAACCCTTGCAGCTTATGAAATGATCCGGTCAGAAGTGGATTACATGAAAGAAGACAGGCTCTTATCAATCGATATAGCAAAAGTTAAACAACTGCTGAAAGAGGGTTCCATAGTAAAGGCAGTGGAGGACAGTATCGGGAAACTCTATTGAATTTGCCGGCAGAGGAAATATTTACTGCTTGACTTTTTCATTTAATGCTGTATGATACCACCTGATTGTGCTGATTTATGTAAAGCACAAAAGGTTTCTTTCGCAAGGAGTTTTCCCGATAAAAAATTTGGTATGACCCGAGGACAAGAAACTATTTTTTTATTTATTTATATTTTAGGAGTGTGCCAGTATGGCTAACGGTATTGTAAAGTGGTTTAACGACTCAAAAGGTTTTGGTTTTATTGAACAGGAAAAAGGAAGCGATGTATTTGTACATCACACAGGTATCAATGCAAGCGGTTTTAAATCCCTGAATGAAGGGGATCGCGTTACATTTGATATTGAAGATGGACAGAAAGGTCCTGCAGCAACAAATGTTACAGTTGAGTAGTTAAATCTTGTTATTCAGCTAAAAAAGTCATTTTGTTTGACTTGATTCTAAAAACCCCTGATTGTTAAATTAATTAAAACAATCAGGGGTTTTTCATTTTTTACAACCGTATTTTTAAAGCCAAGGCTGGGATATCTTTTAGGGCTGTGGTATATCTGGCTGTGTGAAAACAAGGAGCATTAATAGCAGACATCTGC
>CAYZCC010000004.1:27480-33816 GCA_964476805.1 uncultured Desulfobacula sp. | reverse complement strand
ACTGATTGAATTATATCACATTTAAGGAGGTTTTGCTATCTTTTTTATGAAATATGCGGGTTAGACAGCTTAACAAAATAAAAGACAAAAAAACAAAAACAAGAATTTATAATGCCGTTGATTCTCTTAAATGTTTTCCTGGTTGTCCAAATATTAAAAAACTTGTCAATAAAGAAGTCTACCGGCTTAGGGTTGGGAACTGGAGAGTCTTTTTTACAAGTGATTTGATGATTATCAATATTAAGGAGGTGAAAAAAAGAAATGAGCATACATACTGATACACCAAAAGATATCCAACTTATAAAACAAGATGGGATACCTTCTTTTGTTGTTATCCCATATAATGAGTATTTAAGGTTTTTCCCTGTAATTGATAAACAGACTATCCCTCATGAGGTTGTTGGTCTGGTAATTAAAAAAGGATTTAACCTTATCAAAGCATGGCGCTGCCATCTTAAAAAAACACAAACAGAAGTTGCCCAAAAAGCAGAAATCACACAGGCTGCTCTTTCACAAATGGAAAAGAGTGAAACCAAATTAAGACCCGCTACTCTTAAAAAAATTGCTGATGCTTTAGGCCTTTCCATCGACCAGCTGAAAGGCTGATAAAACAGCTTATATCTATTCAATACCCATTGTTCTATTTGCATTGATTCACCCTTTTAATTAACTTCAACCGCAAAAATTTTACAGGAAATAAGTTCTATTATCTGTTGAACAAACTCTGGCACTGCTTTCCAGTTGTGGTCTGGTAGATAAAAAATGGACAGTTTTTTAATGGCATAAAATACTTGTAGAAAATGATAATTTGACACCCGCCGGTAAAGTACCCATGCAGGCAGAACTCAAACGCCTGCGAAAAGAGAATAAGCGTTTAAAAATGAAACGTGAAATATTAAAAAAGGCGGGTGTGGGTGTGTTTTATTTGCTGGTATAAATGGTTTTTGATTTGAAATCACGGACGATTTGTAAAAGACCATTTGCCTCGAAACAGTCAAGGTGTTACCAGGCTTGTTTCTTACGTTCTCTGTCAAGATCACGTTTCATATCTCTTTGTTTGATATCCTGCCTTTTATCAAACATTTTTTTACCTCTGCCAAGTCCAAGTTTGACTTTAATTTTACTGTTTCTGAAATAAATTTTTAAGGGGACAAGGGAGTAGCCTCTCTCTTTAATTTTACTCCATATCTTCTTGATCTCATATCCATGGAGAAGAAGCTTTCTTGTTCTCAGAGATTCATGATTGGTGTGGTAGGCATATTTATATGGGGAGATATGCAGTTGTCTTAAAAAAAGCTCACCATTTTTTACATCAGCATAAGCGTCTTGGAAACTGACTCTTCCTTCACGGATAGATTTAACTTCAGAACCTGCCAGCATTATTCCTGCTTCATATTCTGATTCAATTAAATAGTTGTGCCTGGCTTTTTTATTTTTTGCAATAATTTTAATATATTCAGCACTCATATATTGTCCTCCGTCCCGGAAAAGGGAAGGATATCTTTATATTTATCTGAAATAAATTCTAAAATATCCTGTACTCTGTTAAAGGCCATTATTTTGTCAACATTCTGTTCTGCCTCAATTGTATCCAGTTGGCGAATCATCTTTTTTACCACAGGAATAGAAGCTGAATTCATGGAAAAATTTCTTATTCCCATGCCAACAAGCACGGGTATATTAAAAGGATCTCCTGCCATCTCTCCACACATAATAAGATCTATATTTTTTCTCTTTGACGCTTCACAGGTCATTTTGATCATTTTCAGCACAGAAGGGTTTAACGCGTGATACAGATGAGCCACTTTCCGGTTTCGTCTGTCAATGGCCAGGGAGTATTGAATCAGGTCATTTGTTCCGATACTGAAAAAATCCACATACTCTGCAAGATGTTCAGCAATCAACACAGCCGATGGAACTTCAATCATGATTCCAAGAGGGATATCCTTGTTAAAAACTCTGTTTTCATGTTCCAGTTCAATCACGGCCTTATTTACTGCCTCCTTAACCTCTATAATCTCTTCAACACATGAAATCATTGGTATCAGCAATTTTATATTGCCAAATGCTGCGGCTCTTAATATGGCTTTTAACTGTGTGATAAAAATATCCTGATTTTCAAGACAGAATCTTACCGCCCTGAGTCCCAGGGCAGGATTGGCTTCTTCAACGGTTGTCAAATATGGATTTACCTTGTCACCATTAATATCAAGTGTCCGGATGGTAACACTGTGTGGATTCATCAATTCCACAAGCTCTTTGTATTTGCATAGAAGTTCATCTTCAGTTGGAAACCTTTTCAAATCAAGATATAAAAATTCCGTTCTGAAAAGACCTATATCATTCGCCCCATAATCTTTTGCACCAACTATCTCCTCTACAAGTTCAATATTGGCCATAAGATTCAGAGAAATACCATCTTTTGTTACAGCCGGAAGATGACTCTCTCTTTGCAATTTTGACATATATTCAGAAAATTTTGTCATACGATCTTCATATTTAAAGATAGTATCCTCATCAGGGTTGATGATCAAAATCCCTGCAGAACCGTCAACTATTAAAATATCATCATTCTGAACGCGGGTTGTTGCAGTGTCAAGACCAAAGACAGAAGGGATTTTCAGAGATTTTGCAACAATACTGGTGTGGGAGTCTTTTCCTCCTCTATCCGTAACAAATCCTTTTATTCGTTCCAGCTGTATCTGGCTTGCGTCTGCCGGGGATAAATCGTGGGCCACAATAATTACCCGCTTATAAATATCTGATATCTTAATATCCTGACCGCCCACAAGATATGCCATAATTTTGTCTGATACCTGAACAATATCATTAATCCTGGCCTTGAGATATTTATCATCAATCTCCTGAAACATGCCTTTTACTCTTTCTGAGACTTTTCGCAGTGCCCACTCTGCATTGATCTTTTCATTGGAAATTGTATCAATGGTTTTGCCATAGAGCATTTTATCCTTAAAAAGCACCATATGTGTCTCAAGAATATTTAAATTTTCCCCAAGATCTTTATCCAATGAATCAATGACCATGGCATGATCTTTTTTTGCTTTTGCGACAGCATGCTTAAACCGGTCAGTCTCATCTGTTATCTGTTCATCGGTGATCCAGTATCGTTTGATAATATCAACACCCTCTTTGTCGACAATATAGGCTTTTCCAATACATATGCCCGGAGAACCGCTTATCCCTCTGAGTATGGCCTGTTTGGATCGTGGCGCCTGCATGTTCATATTTCCCCAAAACCTGCTTCAAAAAATTCAATTATGTCATTGAGAACGGTAACATCGTCCTGATTTTCTATTTCAATCACAACTTTTGTTCCTTTTACAGCCCCAAGTGTCAATATATCAATTATATTGGTCGCATCAACCCTGTCTGAGTGAACGCAAAGATGTATTTCATTCTTTGCTTCCATTGCAAGTTCTGCAATAACCCCTGCAGGTCTTGCATGCATCCCAAGATCATTTTTAACCCGCGTTATTTTTTTCATAAAAGGCTTTTCTTCTCTTTATATCTTCCCTTGAAAAATGTCAATTCAAGGAGAACTTATGTATATTTTTTATTATTCTATTGTGACAGGCGTATAATTTCAGGTATTTTTCGCTCAAGATCTGTTTGACAATCAGCACTTTAAAAGCGTGCAGCGCTTCCTGTCTGTCACATTTGTAAAAAAGCGTTAACAATGATATAGGGGATTATTCTAAATTAAAAATTATTGATTACCAACCAAATATAAATATTTAATTTTTTATCACCATAGAATAATTTATGAAATTATTTGACGCAAATAGAAACATTAAAGAGACAATCAGTGAATACAATGCAGAATCAATTGAGGTTTTAAAAGGGCTTGAACCTGTTAAAAGAAGGCCGGGAATGTACACAGACACTTCAAGTCCGGATCATCTGGCCTATGAGGTGATTGACAACTGTGTTGATGAAGCCATTGCAGGCTATGCAGATAGAATTGATGTGGTATTGAAAAAAGATAATTCTATCACTGTTTCTGATAACGGCCGCGGAATGCCTGTGGATATACATCCAAAAGAGAATATGTCAGGTGTGGAGCTGATCATGTCAAAACTGCATGCCGGTGCTAAATTTTCAAATAAGGATTACAGCTATTCAGGAGGTCTGCACGGCGTTGGAGTTTCTGTTGTAAACGCACTGGCTTCAAGCTTGAGTATCCATATTATAAGGGATGGTCAAAAATACCATATTGGTTTTGAAAACGGGATGAAGACAGAAGAGTTGAAACCCGTTAAAAAAGTGGACAAAAAACAATCCGGCACTTCAATCTGGTTCTACCCTGATCCATCCTATTTTGAGACCCCTGAATTTTCAATAAATGCATTGAAAAAAGTTTTAAAATCAAAGGCCGTTCTGTGCAAAAGACTTGTAACAAGCTTTTTTGATGAAAAATCTAACGAAAAAACCACCTGGAAATATGATCATGGATTAGATGATTATCTCAATGAACTTTTAAACCGGGAAAAATGTATTTTCCCCGAACCTTTTGCCGGCAGACAGAAAGGGGAGGATATCCAGATCATGTGGGCGGTTAACTGGACTCTGGACGCGGGATCCAACCCTGAAGAGAGTTTTGTGAATCTGATTCCTACAAGCCTTGGCGGCACCCATGTTAATGGGTTCAGATCCGGACTTCTGGAATCAATTAAAGAGTTCTGCAAATTTCAAAACCTTCTGCCAAAAGGCTTATATCTTGCTCCTGAGGATATTTGGCAGAATATTGGATACATTCTCTCCATAAAGCTCTCAGATGCCCAGTTTTCAGGACAGACAAAAGAGAGGCTTTCATCAAGACATTGCGCAAGTCTTGTTAATATACAGGTCAGAGATGCTTTCAGTTTATGGCTTAATCAAAATATCAAAGAGGGGGAACGTCTTGCGCTGTTTGCCATTGAAAACGCAAAAATCCGTATAAAAAAATCCAGAAAAATTACTCAGAAAAAAGCATCAAACGGCATGAAACTTCCTGCAAAATTATCTGACTGCACCAGTGTTGACCATGGAAGACGTGAACTTTTCTTTGTTGAGGGAGATTCAGCCGGAGGATCAGCAAAACAGGCAAGAGACAGACGTTTCCAGGCAATCATGCCTTTGCGGGGTAAAATTTTAAATACCTGGGATATTGACTCTTCTGACATAATGGAATCCAGAGAAATAAGAGATATATCAACGGTTCTCGGTGTCCTGCCCGGCTCTGATGATATTTCAAAACTGCGCTATAATAAAATATGTGTGCTTGCTGATGCTGACTCTGATGGATTGCATATTGCAACGCTGATATGTGCCCTCTTCTTAAAACACTTCCCGGGAATTGTACAAAACGGGCATATGTATATTGCCATGCCCCCCCTGTATAGAATTGACGTCGGAAAAGAGGTATTCTATGCACTGGATGATCCGGAAAAAAATAATATTATCAAACGCATCAAAAGACGTAGGAAAAACAAAAACATGATTAATGTTCAAAGATTTAAAGGTCTGGGTGAGATGAATCCTTCACAGTTAAGAGAGACCACCATTGCCCCGGATTCCCGTCGTCTTGTGCAGCTGTCCATAGATTATGATTCAGATGATTCAATAAAAGAGGTTCATGATTTCATGGATATGCTTCTTGGCAAAAAAAGAGCACGGGATCGTAAATCCTGGATAGAAACCAAAGGCAACATAAAAGAGCTTGCGCAATGAAAGAGATACTTCCATCCGCTATTGAGGATAATGAAAGATTACCTTTCCAGGATTTTACTGAAAAGGCTTATTTAAACTATTCAATGTATGTTATTTTAGACCGTGCCCTCCCCCACATCGGTGACGGCCTAAAACCTGTACAGAGAAGAATAATCTACTCCATGAGCCAGCTCGGACTGCTCTCCACGGCTAAATTTAAAAAATCAGCAAGAACAGTAGGTGATGTTCTTGGTAAATTCCACCCCCATGGGGACACTGCCTGCTATGAGGCCATGGTCCTTCTGGCACAACCCTTCTCTTTGAGATATCCTCTTTTGGAGGGTCAGGGAAACTGGGGCGATCCCAATGATCCCAAATCTTTTGCTGCCATGAGGTACACAGAATCACGCCTTTCAAAATATGCACAGATTTTCCTTGCTGAGCTGGGTCAGGGGACTGTGGACTGGGCGACCAATTTTGATGGAACCCTTGAAGAACCTGTTATCCTTCCGGCCCGGCTGCCAAATGTTTTACTGAATGGTTCCACAGGCATTGCCGTTGGTATGGCGACAAGTATCCTGCCCCATAATCTCAGAGAAGTTACAAAAGCTTTAATACACCTTATTG
>CAYZCC010000004.1:25808-27470 GCA_964476805.1 uncultured Desulfobacula sp. | reverse complement strand
GATAAAGCGGATATTAACCAAATATGTAAATTCATCAAAGGGCCGGATTTTCCAACCAGTGCTGAAGTTATCACGCCAGCCTTGGAGATCAAAAAAATTTACAAAACCGGCAGGGGCAGAATAAAAATGCGTGCAAAATTTCACATTGAAGATAATGAAATTATTTTTTTTGCCCTGCCCCATCATGCCTCCACAGAAAAAATACAAGAGCAGGTGACCGCACAGATGGAGGCAAAAAAACTTCCCATGGTAAGTGATATAAGAGATGAATCTGACCACGAAGAGCCGACCCGGCTTGTTTTAACGCCAAGATCAAACCGGGTTGATTTAGAGGCCCTTACCGACCATCTGTTTGCAACCACAGACCTTGAAAAATCCTTCTCTTTTAACATGAATGTAATTGGAATTAATGGCAAACCCAGGCTAAAGAACCTGCTTGAATTTTTAACGGAATGGCTTGAATTCAGAGCAGACACCATAAAAAAAAAATTAAACTTCAGACTGGAAAAAATTTCAAACCGCCTCCATATATTAAAGGGCCTGCTCACTGCTTTTTTAAATATTGATGAAGTTATTCAAATCATCAGAAGCGATGATACACCTAAAAAAAGGTTGATTAAGGCTTTTTCTCTCACTGATATTCAGGCTGCGGCCATCCTTGAAATAAGACTGCGTCAGCTTGCAAAACTTGAAGAGATTAAAATTAAATCTGAATTAAAAGAACTTGAAGCGCAAAGGAAGCACCTTGAAAAAATTCTTGAAAATGAAAAAGCATTTAAAGAGTATATGAAAGAGGAAATACGGTCTGATGCAAAAAAATATGGTGATAAAAGACGTTCTCCCATAAAAAGACGGAAAGAGGCGGAAAAATTTTCCATCACAGATGTTATTGAAATAGAACCTGTCACCATCATACTGTCAAAAAACGGCTGGATTCGATCAGCCAAGGGGCATGATATTGATCCTGAAAATGTTAAGTTTAAATCTGGAGATTCTCTTTCAGGATATTTGAGAACAAAAAGTGATAAACCCATTATCTTTTTTGATAATGTTGGCAGAAGTTATATGCTTTACTCACACACACTGCCTTCTGCAAGGGGAAATGGAGAGCCATTAACAGGCCACCTGTCCATTGCAGCAGATGCCCATATAAAATTCATGCTGTCAGGCGAAGACTTCAACTATTTTCTGATGGGTTCTGACCGGGGATATGGCTTTATTGTTAAATTCACCAATTTATTGACAAATTACAAAAATGGAAAAGCAGTTGTCACTTTAAAAGAAAACAGCCAGCTTTTACATCCTCAAAAAATTATTGACCTTGAAAAAGACCATGTTGCTGCTGTTACCTCTTTGGGCAGGTTGTTAATCTTCTCTTTGAATCAACTACCCAACCTGCAGAAAGGCATGGGCAATAAAATTATCTCCATTCCAAAAAAAGAATTTAACTCTTCAGATGGAGAAAGACTCAAATTCCTTAAAATATTGCCTTTACATTCTATTCTTATTATACACTCTGGAAAACACTTTTTTAGGCTGACTTCTGACAAACAGAAGGATTATACAGGAATGAGAGGACACCGGGGGAAAAAGCTTCCACGTGGATTTCAAAATGTCAATAGAGTTGAAATCGTGAAAATTGGATCTGATATGCCGTCACAC
>CAYZCC010000004.1:11788-25798 GCA_964476805.1 uncultured Desulfobacula sp. | reverse complement strand
CTGGTGACAGCTCCTTCATATAAAAGAGTGCCCGACCGAAAACCGCTGATTTACCCAACGCGTAATTGAACCCATTTGTTTCTGCCCTTCAGGGGATCAGGTTTTCGTCAGACACAAAATACAGAAAGAAATATAATAAAAATGACAAAAAAAATCTTAATTAATGCACTGGATCCTGATGAGCACAGAATTGCCGCTATCAAAGACAATAAACTTGAACAGTTCCACATTGAGACGGCTGCAATACAGGTGACTCAGGGAAACATCTATAAAGGTGTTGTAACAAGAGTGGAACAGAGCCTTCAGGCTGTTTTTGTGGATTATGGAGCACCCAAAAATGGATTTCTTCAAAAAAATGAAATCCACAAGGATTATTTTCAGAATGCCAATACCGGCAGCACGGCATTGTTCAATTTAATAAAAAAAGGGCAGGAGCTTATTGTCCAGGTTACAAAAGATCCCATCAGCACAAAAGGTGCAACGCTCACAACATATATCTCTCTTCCGGGACGACTTTCAGTCTTAATGCCTGGAAATCCAACAAGAGGCGTATCCAGAAAAATAGAGGATGAGGATGAGAGAAAACGCCTTGTTAATATAGTCAAAAAAATGAACATTGCGGATGGATTCGGCATGATTGTCAGAACTGCGGGAAGAAATGCCACCAAAACAATGTTTAATGCGGATTTAAGATACTTGATGCGTCTATGGAAGAACATAGATAAAAAGGCTGTTCAAAACAAGACCCCTTCACTGCTTTACGAAGAACAGACTCTCGCTGTGAGATCATTAAGGGATTATTTCACCACTGATATTAAAGAGATTCTCATTGACAACCCAGTTGTTTTCAAAGAGGTAAGAGATTTTATCACGGTTATTGCTCCAAAACACCAAAAAATTGTCCGGCTTTTTAAAGGTGCAAAACCCATATTTACAAAATATCAACTTGAAGATCAGATTACGTCAATTTATAAAAAAGAGGCCTCTTTAAAATCAGGCGGCTTCCTTGTTGTGGAACAGACCGAAGCCCTGGTTTCAATTGATGTAAATTCAGGTAAATCTACCAGGAAAAAAAATATTGAGGAGACTGCCTTTCATACCAACCTTGAAGCGTGTGAAGAGGTTGCAAGGCAGCTGAGACTTCGCGATATGGGTGGTTTGATTGTGGTTGATTTCATCGATATGAAAGAGAGAAGACATAAAGCTGAAATCACAAAGACCCTGAAAAAACATCTGAAATCTGATAAAGCCAAAACAAAAGTGGGCGGCATTACTAAATTCGGACTGCTGGAGATGTCACGGCAGCGTATCAGACATGCCATAACTTTTGGAAGCTATGAGATCTGCAGACACTGTAAAGGCAGAGGAGAAACCCCTTCAGTGGAAACGCAGGGACTTGCGCTGCTCAGACAGTTAAATCTGAAAGCATTAACACCTGAAATAAAAGAAATAACAGGCATTGTCCCTACAGAGGTGGCAACGTATCTGCTCAACAAAAAAAAAAAGGAATTAACCGGTATTGAATCCAAAAGAGAGATTTTAATTACCATTGAGGGAAATCCTGATATGGTATCAGGAGAGAACACTATCTTTATAAATGGAAAATGATACCCAGATAGAAACACAACATTGTATTGACATACACCATGCAATTGTGTATTTGAAACACATTTAATATATAATCAGTAGTTAAAAAAAATGGAGGCGGCTGCTCTTGGGAAAAAAAAGTAAAATACTAATTCCCCTGATTGTTTTGTTGGGTATTGTGATACTGGCAGCCCTTTACATTGACAGGCCTCAACACGAAAAACTGTCAGTTGAACCGAATAAAAGTAAAAAGATAACCGCATCTGAGGATAGTCAAAAAATACCCACAGATAATGAGGATGAATTAGTTCAAAAAAATATTATTGTAGCGCCGACCATCGAATATAAAAAGCTTGAAAAAAATGACAATCTCAAGCAGCTTATGAAATCACGAAAAATAGAATTCGGCATTAAGAATAGTCTTGATATGATTGTTAAATCCAATGAAAGTTTTACAATTGGTGATAACCATATATCAATGAGAGACATACTTGAAAAAGCGTTTGTCAAGCAAGGCAGTATTTTTGAAGAAAAAATTGAGACTTCAGGCGCAGTGATACCCCAGAAAATTAAAACATATGGAATATATGTGGTGCAGCCAGGGGATAATATATGGAATATCCATTTTAATATTTTAAAAGAGTTTTATGAACAAAAAGGCATTCAAGTCTCTCCAGAGGCAGATGAGCCTATTGATCAGGGAATGAGTTCTGGTGTTGGAAAAATTTTAAAATTTTCCGAGACCCTGGTGATTATATATCATCTCGTTGATAAAAAAGTGGTTTCAAACATTAATCTTCTTGAACCATTGAGCAAGGTTATTATTTACAATATGGATGAAGTTTTTTCACTTCTTTTTGAAGTTAGCTATGAAAACATTAACAGGGTCCAGTTTGATGGGAAAACCATATGGATTCCTGTAAAAAAAATGTAACAATGTAACAAGGAGGATCTATTTTGATTAGTGAAGCGTTTGCAATGGGACAAACAGGAGGAGCATCTGGACAGGCGGGTGGATTGGCTGGATTTTTACCCATTATCATTCTGTTTATAATTTTTTATTTTCTTTTAATCAGACCCCAGCAGAAAAAAGCAAAAAAGCACAAAGAGATGGTATCCAATTTAAAAAAGGGGGCTCGAATTATCACATCCGGCGGGATTTATGGAACCATTATAAGTTTGGGCGATACAACCATCGGGCTTGAGATAGCAGAAAAAGTCAAAATTAAAATTACACGTGGTAATGTCGCTGCAGTAGTCTCTGACACAACAACCGATTCTAAATAAATCCATCAGGAGTCATTCTCACATTGAAGCAATTTAATTTTAAAACATTAATTATTGCATGTGTTATAGCCGCCGCCGTTATCTGGCTGCTGCCCACATTCTTTAATTGCTGGCCCCATAAAAAAATCAATCTTGGACTTGATCTTCAGGGCGGAATGCATCTTGTACTTGAAGTCCAGAATATAAAAGCTGTTGAAGCAGAAGTGGAAAGAACCATACAGGAGATGAAAAAGGATCTGAGAAAACAGAAGATCAAACATCTTGGTATTTCACGACTCAAGGACAATTCCATACTTGTAAAGCTGAAAAAAGGGGATGATAAATCCGGTTTTGAGACCATTCTCTCCAAAAATTTTGAAACCCTTATGACAAAACGGCCAGAAACTGATGGAGGAAGGATCACCTTTCACCTTGCCCTGCCGGAAAAAGAGATTGAAACATTAAAAAAGATGGCAACAGCACAGGCACTTGAAACCATTAGAAACAGAATTGATGAATTTGGTGTCAGTGAACCGGATATAAGAATACAGGGCGACAACAGAATCCTGATACAACTTCCCGGCATTAAGGACCCTAAAAGAGCAAAAGAGCTCATCGGAAAAACTGCCCAATTGACATTTCAGCTGGTTGATGATGATGCAGATACGAACGCTGCCGTTAATGGTACGCCTCCTGCAGGTGATGAACTTTTATATCAAAACAGATATAATCAGGGTTCTGATACGCCTGTAAAAATTCCTTTTTTAATTAAAAAAAGGGTCCTTCTTGATGGCAGTCTGTTAACAAATGCAAGGGTAGAATTCGATCAGTTCCAGCAGCCCCAGGTGGGTATTGAGTTTAACAGAAAAGGCGCAAGGATATTTGATAGAATAACAGGAGAGAATATACACAAACGACTTGCCATTGTACTTGATAAATCCGTCTATTCAGCTCCCACAATTCAGGACAGAATAGCCGGAGGAAAGGCAGTGATTACTGGAAGTTTCACCCTGAACGAAGCAAAAGATCTTGCCATTGCCCTTAGAGCCGGCTCTCTGCCTGCACCTGTTGAGATTATTGAAGAGAGGACCGTTGGCCCGACACTGGGGGCAGATTCAGTGCGTATGGGCCTTATGTCAATGCTTATTGGCGGCATTCTCGTATTTTTTTTCATGGCTTTATATTATAAAAGTGCTGGTATAATTGCTGATCTTGCACTTATCATTAATATTATTCTTATAGGAGGGGGACTTGCTGCTTTCCAGGCAACATTGACTCTACCGGGAATTGCAGGCATCATTCTCACTATTGGTATGGCAGTTGATGCCAATGTTATTATTTTTGAAAGAATCAGAGAGGAGAAAAGATCCGGGAAAACAGCTCTTGCTTCAGTCCATTCAGGTTTTGACAGGGCAACGCTGACAATCCTTGATGCAAATGTCACCACACTGATTGCCGCTCTTGTTCTTTTTCAATTTGGTACGGGTCCGATTAAAGGCTTTGCAATAACTCTCTGCCTTGGTATTATCGCAAGTCTTTTTACTGCACTGATTCTGTCAAAAGCTATTTTTGATTTCATTCTTAAAAACAGTCAGGCATCTAAACTGAGTATATAAAGGAAATAAAATAATGCAGATTATCAAGTCTGATATTAATATAGACTTTATTGGTAAACATAAAATTGGATTTGTTTTATCAATTCTCCTTATTCTAATGAGTGCCGGCTCTCTTTTGATTCATAATGGTCCCAACTATGGCATTGATTTTGTTGGCGGGACACTGATCCAGATTAAATTTTCCCAGGATGTACCCGTGGGTAAAATACGCTCCGGATTGGCAACAATAGGTTTTGACGATGCCTCAGTTCAAAATTTTGGGCAGGAACAGGATCATGAATTTTTAATTAGAACCAGTCAGTCACAAAACAAAAGCAGGGGCCTGTCTCAATCAATATCCAATGCCGTTGAAACATCAACCGGAGTGACTCCTGAAATCAGAAGGGTTGAGATGGTTGGACCTCAGGTGGGTAAAGACCTGAGGAGAAAAGCACTCCTGGCGATTTTTTATTCTCTTTTATTTATCACCATATATATTTCAGGCCGATTTGAACTAAAATGGATATTGTCAGGAATAACTGCAGGCTCTTTAATGACAGCTGTCTATTTTTTATCTGTATTTAATGTCAGTATGACCGTCTTAATTACCGCTGCCTTGATGATAACACTTGGGTTGTTCTGGTTCTTAAGACTTAAATATGCCATGGGTGCAATGGTTGCACTACTTCATGATGTATTGATAACTGTTGGTATTTTTTCAATACTTGACCTGGATTTTTCTCTTCCCATTATTGCCGCCCTGTTAACCATTATCGGGTATTCATTAAATGACACAATTATCGTTTTTGACAGGATCAGAGAAAATATAAAGGGTTCAAAATCAAAAGATTCACTGCCATACCTGTTTAACAAAAGTATAAATGAAACACTTTCAAGAACAATCTTAACTTCTGTTACCACACTGGTTGTTCTTTTTGCACTCTTTTTCCTTGGAGGAGAAATTATACATAATTTTGCATTGGCCATGATTATAGGCGTGATTATTGGAACATACTCTTCAATATTTGTAGCAACGCCTATTGTTCTTGCTGCCAACAGAGGGTAACTGATTATGAAGGGCTTGAAAAATTGCCGGGTATGTTTTCGATTCCCAGAAATACCTTGTTTATATAATATAAAAACAGGATATTATGGTATTGCGATTCTCTTCGTGAGCATTTTTGTTGTATCCTGCAGCTCCATGAATTTAAAGACAACCCCTGAAAACAGTGGTGAAGATACAACAGACAATATAAAAATAGTTTCCCTTGAATCTCAACTTGCAGCTGTTGAAAATAAACTTGCCAAAATAAAACTTTTGATAGAAAAGAGGGATAAAAAAATTGAGCAGCTTCAAGCTCAGATAGAACCACTTGAGAAAAATATTGCCTTTGTTGTAAATAGTAAAACAAAAGATTTAAATGCCCCTGATTTATATCGGAAAGCAAGAAATCTTTTAATAGAAGAGAATTATATAACGGCTGCCGCTCTTTTTACTGAACTTACCAAAAGATTTCCTAACCATACCCTTGCCGGAAATGCCGCTTACTGGCTGGGTGAATGTCATTACTCTCTCAATCAATATCAAAAAGCGGTTACCATATTTAAAAACCTTGTCATAACATATCCAAAATCAAGAAAAGTTCCCGGCGCACTGCTGAAGACGGGTTATGCATATTTGTCTCTGGATGATTCCAACAGGGCAAGCCACTATTTAAAAAAAGTATTAAGAAAATATCCATTTTCCCCGGCCGCTGAAAAGGCAGAGGAAAAATTAAAGAGTTTTGAGTAATTTTTTTGAAAAATATTTGCCATGGCTGATATTGAGAGAAATTCCTCTTCTCGGCAACCGGGTGTACAAAAAACTGATCAATGAATTCCAAAGCCCAGAAAAGGTTTTAACCGCCTCAAGAAGTCAGTTGAAGTTGATTGACAGGATATCAGGAAAAACCATAGATGGTATTATAAATCATAAAAAATACCAACATACCGCCCGCAGAGAGCTGGAACAGATTTTAAAAAATAAGATTAAAATCGTTACAATGAGCGACCCCCTGTATCCGCCATTATTAAAAAAGATTCCGGATCCTCCCCCTTTTCTTACCTACCTTGGCCAACTGGATAATACGGCTCCCTGCATCTCTGTTGTCGGTTCCAGGAATGCGACCTCCTATGGCTTAAATACATCGGAAAATCTTTCGTACAAGCTTGCATTAAAAGGTTTTCAAATCGTCAGCGGGCTTGCCAGAGGTATTGATTCAATGGCTCATAAAGGCGCTTTAAAAGCCGGTAAAAAGACCATTGCAGTGATGGGCTCAGGATTAAATAAAATATATCCCGGAGAAAACAGGCATCTTTTCCATGATATCACTTCACAAGGCACTATTTTCTCAGAATTCAAAATAAATGTTGATCCGCTTCCCCAAAATTTCCCCATACGCAACCGGATTATTGCCGGGTTGTCCTGCGGGTCAATAATTGTTGAGGCCGCTCGGAGAAGCGGTTCTCTCATAACTGCCCGCCTTGCAAATGAATATAACAGAGAAGTTTTCGCAGTTCCTGGAAGCATCCAGTCAAAAAAAAGCCAGGGGACACACGCCCTGCTCAAACAGGGGGCAAAACTTGTGGAAAATGAAATGGATATCATTGATGAACTTCACCAGTTTATTCATACTAAAAATGATTTTCCGACACCCTCTTTGCAAAAGAAAACTTCTGCCAGTCCATCTGATAAATATAACATACTTAATCTTTTAGAGCCCTACCCTCTCCACATTGATGTGCTTATTGAAAAAAGTAAAATTGACTCTTCAAAAGTCACATCTCAACTGCTTGATCTGGAGCTTGGAGGTCATGTGACCCGCCATCAGGGTAATTATTACTCTATTCCGGAGGAAACCCATTGACAAAACCCCTAATCATTGTTGAATCCCCAACTAAAATTAAAACCCTGAAAAAATATGTAGGCAAAGCGTATAATGTTGCTGCAAGTGCAGGCCATATCAGAGACCTGCCTGTTAAAACACTTGGTATTGATCCTGAAAAAAAATTTAAGGCAGAATATGTCAATATTAAAGACAAATCCAAGGTCATCTCCAACTTAAAAAGACTGGCCCAGGAAACCGATGAAATTTTCCTTGCCCCTGACCCCGATCGTGAGGGTGAAGCCATTGCATTTCATGTCATGCATATTCTGAAGAAAAAAAACCGCAGATTTCACAGAATTCTTATCCATGAGCTTACAAAAAAAGGCATTGAAGATGCCCTGCAGAAACCCATGGCGCCGGATATTGATAAATATGATGCCCAGCAGGCGAGAAGGAAGCTTGACCGGCTGGTTGGTTATCAGATCTCTCCTCTGTTATGGAGAAAAGTTCAACGGGGTTTGAGTGCCGGCAGGGTACAGTCTGTTGCAGTAAAAATAATCTGTGACAGAGAAAGAGAGATCCGCAGGTTTATTCCCGTGGAATTCTGGACCATTACAGCAGACCTTCTGGGTCAGACCCCTCCTGAATTTAACGCAAATTTAATTAAAATCAGCAATAACAAAATTAAAATCGAGAACCAGGAACAATCTTCAAAAATCGTGCAGGATCTTGAAAAAGCGACGTTTATTGTCAATGAAATAAAAGCAAAAACTGTCCGGCGCAATCCACTGCCCCCTTTTATTACCAGTAAACTGCAGCAGGATGCAATAAACAGATTAAGGTTTTCTGCAAAAAAAACAATGACCGTTGCCCAGCAGCTCTATGATGGGATAGAGATTGGAACAGGGGGACCTGAGGGTCTTATCACATATATGCGTACTGACTCCACAAGGATTGCCCCTGATGCCGCATCAGAAGCTCAGCAGCTTATTTCTCAAACCTTTGGTGATAAATTTGCATTGCCACGCCCGAGATTTTTTAAAAACAAAAACAAGGCACAGGATGCCCATGAGGCCATCCGGCCGACTTCAGTATTTCACACACCTGAAAAAATAAAAAATTTTTTGACTCCTGATCAACTCAAGCTCTATGATCTGATCTGGAAACGATTTGTTGCTTCACAAATGGCGCAGGCAGTCATTGATCAAAAAACCATTTTAATAAAGGCATCCCCCAAATACCTCTTTTCTGTGGCGGGTTCAACTGTTAAATTCCAGGGTTTTATGAAGCTGTACTCTATGGAGAAAACCTCCAGGGACAAAGATATCCAGGCGCTGCCCCATGTAAAAGAGGGTGATGCTTTAAAAACCTTAAAAATCAACCCTAAACAACACTTCACAAAACCACCGCCAAGATTTTCCGAGGCCTCCCTGCTGAAGGAACTTGAGAAAAAAGGTATTGGAAGACCCAGCACCTATGCAACGATTCTCAATGTAATAAAAGATAAAGGATATGTCGATTTTATTAAACGATATTTTGTTCCAAGCGAGCTTGGATTTATTGTAAATGATTTACTGGTATCCTCTTTTCCTGATATTCTTGACACCGCTTTTACAGCCCAGCTGGAAAACAGTCTGGATGATGTTGCCAGCGGGAACCTGGACGAAGTGCAGCTTTTAACCAGATTTTATAAATCATTTAAAGAGCGTCTGGATGCAGCAGATGAACACATGATCAACGTCAAAGGTGTTGGCGTTGATACGGATCTTAAATGTCCTGTATGCAGCAAACAGCTGAAGATTAAAATAGGCAGAAATGGACATTTTCTTGCCTGTACCCAATATCCTGACTGCTCATTTACCAGCAATTATTTGCGAGATGAAAAAGGCCATATCACAATTGAAAAAAGAGAGATTGATAATACCAAAGTAAAAGACTGCATAAAATGCGGCAAACCCATGGTGAAAAAAGATGGGCGTTTCGGAACTTTCCTTGCATGCACTGGATATCCGGAGTGCAAACATACGGAATCTTTAAATGGCGGCCGGGGCAGCAGAGATATTGGAATAAAATGTCCTGAATCTGACTGCCCCGGTTCCATTGTTGAGAGAAGATCCAAAAGAAAAAAAATCTTTTATGGTTGTTCAAAATACCCTGACTGCACCTTTGCATCATGGGATAAACCAGTGGGTCAGCCCTGTCCTGACTGTGGATCAAAATATCTTATTGAAAAAGAGACCAAAAAAGAGGGGGAATTTCTAAAATGCCCCAACAGAGAGTGCCGTTTCAAAGAGTTAAAAGATTAATTTAAAAATTATTTACTCTTTAACTCTCTCCACATACTGTTTTGTCCGGGTGTCTACCTTTACAACGTCTCCCTCATTTATAAAAGTGGGCACCTGAATTTCAAGCCCGGTCTCCAGTTCTGCAGGTTTGGTATCTCCTGTTGCCGTGTCACCCTTTGCCCAGGGATCCGACTTAACAATTTTTAAATTGATAAAATTGGGCAGGGTAACACCAATGGGATAACCATTATGCAGAAGTATGGTACAGATAATATTGTCCTTTAAAATATCAACCACATTTTCCAACTGCTCGATAGTAAGAAAATGCTGTTCATAGGTTGATGTATCCATGAAACAAAATCCTGTGCTATCCTGGTAAAGGTATTCCATTTCACGCGCTTCAAGGTCTGCTTTATGAAATTTATCCCCTGATCGGTAGGTCCGCTCAAATTGAGCTCCGGTTATCATATTTTTTAATTTACACTTATAAAGGGATTGACCCTTCCCTGGTTTTTTAAATTCAAAATCAACAATAACATAGGGCTCAGAATCAATTTCAAACTTTAATCCCTTTCTTAAATCACTGGCAAGATACATGAAATACTCCAAAATGATCTCAATTAAACTAAAATTCTTTATGCTCGGTAATTTAATCATATTAATAGTAAACTGGCAACCTGCCGGATAAAAATTCTAAAAAATCTCAGCAAAGAAAAAACATGCGCATTAAAAATTAAAAAGACTTGCAGAAGGTTTAGTTGAAAACGACCCGCAGATAATGCCGATAATCCAGAAACGCAATCACAGGAAGAGGCGTCATCTATAAAACTTACAGAAGACATGAAATTAATTGAAGATCAGTGGAGTGTTAAACCAAAGCAATTCAGAGTCCGGTATCAGCCGCTTGAGGACTCTGAAATTGATTCTGGGTGTCACTTAAAAACAACTTGATTTTTTCCCCATATTATAGGAAATTATAATCCCTAATGAAATTTTCGGAATATCTGTTTGAATAACCTGGAACAGGCCGGAACAAAAAACCACACAGCAGATTTCCAGACAATATATTATACAAATTTATACAGGATAAAATTTATGATAATTGTTATTGATTTTGGCTCACAGTTTAACCAGCTTATTGCAAGGCGAGTCAGAGAAAACAGTGTGTATTGCCAGATTGAGCCTGCCAGCATTCCAATCGATAAACTAAAAGCGCTTCACCCGAAAGGGATAATCCTCTCTGGAGGGCCTTCAAGCATCTATGAAAAAGACAGCCCTGGTATTGATAAGGCTGTTTTTGATCTTGGCATTCCAATATTGGGAATCTGCTATGGTATGCATTATATAGTGCATGCGCTGGGTGGAAAAATTCAAAGGGCAAGTAAACGTGAATACGGGTTTGCAAGCCTTGATATTAAAGAGAATAAAGCTTTGTTCAAAAACCTGGACACTGGTTTTCAATGCTGGATGAGTCATGGTGATTCTGCCATTGAACTCCCTGATAATTTTGTTATTACCGCCTCAACAAAAAATACTGCCATTGCTGCCATTGCAAATTATGATAAAGATTTTTACGGCCTTCAGCTTCATCCGGAAGTGGAACACTCTTTAAACGGATCATTAATGATTTCAAAATTTATCCTGGATATCTGCCATTGTGAAAAAAACTGGACAATGAAATCATTTTGCGATGGTGCCATAGCCCAGATCAAAGAGAGAGTTGGAAACAAAAAAGTAATAATGGGATTATCCGGAGGTGTGGACTCTTCTGTTGCTGCGACTCTGATCCATAAAGCCATTGGAAAAAATCTATACTGCATTTTTGTTGACAATGGTCTTTTAAGAAAAAATGAGAAACAAACCCTTGAAAAAAGCCTGATTCAAGACCTTGATTTAAATATAAAATTTATTGATGAAGAGAAAACTTTTTTAAATGCATTAAAAGATGTTACAGATCCTGAAAAAAAACGCAAGATCATAGGAAATCTCTTTATCAGGGTGTTTGAAGCCCAGGCAAAAAAAATAGAGGGGACACAGTTTCTTGGTCAGGGAACACTCTACCCTGATATTATTGAATCCAAATCAGCCTTTGGCGGCCCTACTTCCATTATCAAATCCCACCACAATGTGGGGGGACTGCCTGAAAAAATGAAGCTGAAACTAATTGAGCCCCTGCAGCTTCTTTTTAAAGATGAGGTAAGAAAACTGGGTGCTGAACTTGGCATTAATAATGATCTTATATGGCGCCAGCCCTTTCCCGGACCGGGTCTTGCCATCAGAATAATGGGAAATATCACCTTTTCACGCCTTGAGATTTTAAGGGAAGCTGACTCCATACTGTTGGAAGAGATCAAAAATGCAGGGCTATATAAAAAATTGTGGCAGTCTTTTGCTGTACTGCTTCCTGTAAAAAGTGTGGGGGTTATGGGGGACAAGAGAACCTTTGCCAACTGTATTGCCATAAGAGCTGTCACAAGCAATGATGCAATGACTGCTGACTGGGCAAAACTGCCCCATGATCTTCTTGGCACAATTTCCAATAGAATTATAAATGAAGTTAAAAATATCAACAGAGTGGTTTTTGATATCACTTCCAAACCTCCCAGTACCATTGAGTGGGAATAGATAACAGGATGTAAATATGAATTCCATGAATTTAAAAGATTTTAACCCGGATAATCAGGACATGGATGGGGATGTTGAAATCACAGATTCGATTTATCAACAGGAGATAAATTCACTTAAAATTGATAAACTCTCCAACAGGGTAACTATTATCTCTATAATTATTCCATGTCTTATCGGCGCTATTCTTATTTTTGGCTATCTTGACATGAAAGAGAGAGTGGTTGATGTTGATATTACAAAAAACAGCCAGTTTGAAAAGATATCTCAACAGTTGGAAGAGAAATTAAATGCACTTGATGTCAAAATTGCAAAAAACAGCTTTAATTTAGATAAAAAACTGTCTGAACTTAAAAAGAAGAATACGGCACTTGAAGGGCAGGTAGCAAAATTATCGGCTTTAAAAGCAGACGATAAAAGCGTTAAACAGCATCTCTCCAAAATTGAAAAGCGCCTTAAACTGAATGCCGGTCTGGATAAAAAAAACAGCCTGGCCATTGAAAAAAATAAAATAGAGATGGACAGAGTTGCAGAGGGTATAAAAGAGGATACAAAACTGTTTAAAAAACAGTTTGATGCAAAACTGCTTGAATTTTCCAATTTTGAAGAGCGGACAGGAGAACTGAAAAAAAATATAAGCCTTCTTAATATAAAATATAAAAAAATTGACCAGGAGCATCACTCACAGACAAGCCTTAATAAAGAGAACAGTGAAAAACTAAATGATTTGCAGACTTCAATCCATTCGATTGAAGAAAAACTTGACAAACAACTGCAGAAATTGAACCAGCGGCTGGATACAAACATATCCAGGCTTCAAAAAAATATTGACCTTATTTTACAGACCGCTTCGAAACCTGACAAACCCAAACCGCAGATAAACATAGATTCATCAGGCGCCGTTGATATTAAAGAAGAGTCTCTTACACAATGATAAAAAGCCGGCTTTTAAAAAAAGGAAGGCCAGAAAATTCCTTGTTCCTGCTGCCATACCATGGAAATTCCTTGAAAACATTGAATAATTAAGATATATATCAGGTTAGTCCGTATTGTAATGAATTGGGGGGATATAATTTTAAAGGAATAAACACGTCAGAACAATGCCCTGAGTGCCCGCTTTATAATCATGCGACCTGCAGAGAATTACACAATCCAAAACTTTGTGCCATTATACGGGAAGATCAGAGATGTTTAAAAAAACAGCAGAAACCCAAAAAAGATCATTCAGAAAACAGTTCAGAAGATATATCCTCATAACTATTCCACCACAATTCTGTCACCCGGGTGAATCATACTTTTTAAAGATAGATTATTAATTGTCAGCAGGTTAAAAAGAGACATGTGATATTTTTTTGCAATCAGGGTTAAACTCTCCCCCGATTTAACAATGTGAATCTTTGTCTTATACATTTTCTTCCAGGCGGAATAATTATCTGAAAATTTTTTTTCAAATCCCTCTGCCTTACCTTTTGGTATTAAAATTGTGATATTCCCTTTATCAAGATTATATCCGCGCAACTGAGGGTTATAATCCTTAATTGTCTTAAAGGGAACCTCTGCCGCACCTGCAATCAGGGCAATGGGAATTTGAAAATCTGATTTAAACTTGACTCTGTCATAAACAAACGCAGGATATAAATCACTTTTTTTGAGATGAAAGCCATATGATTTTTTGTTTTCAAAAATTAATTTGGCAGCCATCAGTTTAAAAATATACCGTTGCGTTTCAAGTGGAAGGTAAAGAGAGAAATAGTCGTTACTGTTTTGTGCTTTTATCTCTTTTTT
>CAYZCC010000004.1:6211-11778 GCA_964476805.1 uncultured Desulfobacula sp. | reverse complement strand
TTCACCCATATTATATGCTGAAAGGGCAAGCAGATATGATCCAAACTCTTTTTCAAGAGTTTTTAAATATCTGCATGCTGCATGGGTGGATTTAAAAATATCCCTTCTCTCATCAACCATATGATCCACTCTGAGATCATAAAGTTTTGCAGTGGATCTGATAAACTGCCAGTATCCTACTGCACCTCGTGAAGATCTTGCGTGCGGTCTGAAAGAACTCTCAATGACAGGAACATATTTCAGGTCCAGCGGCAGACCATACTGCCCTAAAATTTTTTCCACAATGGGGAAAAACCTTGCAGCACGCTTAATCCACAAAATCACCTGGGGGCGATTCCACAATGTCAGCAGCAGCTCTTTTTCAAGTCTCTTTTTTACATCATGGCTTTCAATGGGAATTCTTATGTTACAGTATTCAAAAGTATCCTTAAACTGAATGCTGTCGATCAGGGATGGAAAATCATTTTTATTCCCCTGTTCTGCACAGCAGGAAAATGGGATGCTTAAAACAAGTATCACTGATAAAAAGATCACTCTATCATAAAATTTTCTTTGCATAAAAAATCCAGATATTGATTGATTTGATTTTTTTTTTAAAGATCATCTCAGAATCAATGACCAAAGTCAAAGGGGCTTTGAAAAAAAAAAGCCATTGTGCCATAATCAAAAATTGATTTTAACTTTAACAAAAAAAAAGACCATTGATCCGGATGTATTTTGAAAACTTTTTTAAAAAAACTGATTCTGCAGGAGCAACTGATCTTTGCTATGTGGCATGCGGAAAATTTGACGGGTTTTGGGAGATGAAACTCAATATTTATGATATGGCTGCAGGTGCTTTTATCGTTGAGCAGGCCGGGGGAGTTGTGTGTGATTTTAATGGCAATTCAAACTTTCCTGACCAGAGAATCATTGCGTCAAACAAAAACATTCAAAAAGAGCGGCTAAACAACTTTCATTAACTGTTTAAATATAAAAAATTTTTAACTATGGAAAAAAAATGACGATTCAATGGTTTCCAGGGCACATGCTTGAAACAAAAAAACGGCTTGAAACTGCTGTATCAAAAACAGATGCCGTTTTGGAAATTCTTGATGCAAGACTGCCTGATGCAAGCGCTAACCCGCTTGTCAGAACACTTTGTAAAGAAAAGCTTACAATAAAAGTTTTAAATAAACAGGATCTTGCTGACCCTGAAAATACAAAATTGTGGCTTGATTATTTTAACAACAAAAGGGGTGAATATGCTGTATCAGTTGTAGGCAGTCAAAGATCTCAAGTGTGGGAGGTTGTCAATTACTGTGTGGGTAAAACTAAAAAAAACAGTGCCAGAAAAATAAGAATAATGGTGGTGGGTATTCCAAATACTGGCAAATCAACAATCTTAAATACCCTTGCCGGCAGGAAAATAGCAAAGACAGGAAATGTCCCGGCAATCACCCGGCATAACCAGAGGACCCGCATAAAGAAAAACATTGATATTTATGATACACCCGGGATATTATGGCCACTCATCAAGCCTGAAGAGAAAGCCTCTATTCTGGCAGCAAGCGGTGCCATATCAGATACAGCCATTGACTACAGCGAAATAGCATTGTTTGCTGCACGATTTCTTTTAAAAAAATATCCAGGCTTTTTAATACAGCGGTACACTTTTTTAAAGACCCTGCCCCAAGATGCACGGGCACTTATAGAAAAGATCGGTTCTGCACGGGGCTGTTTAAAGAAAGGAGGGATTGTTAATTTACAAAAAGCCTCAGAACTCTTGATTCGTGAACTGAGAGCAGGTAAGATTGGAAGGATAAGCTTTGAAACTCCAAAGTATATTAAACATGATACTGAAATCTAAAAATGGATATCAACAGAGAGTTAAAACCATCACAACCCCACAGATAAACATCTGGATGCTGACGTACTCCTTTATTTTTGCAATTTTTATTTTTCTTTTGTCTCCAGCACCAGGTTCAGCAGACAAAGGCCCTGACACCCTGTGGCCAAAACTTAAACACTCTTATAAATGTATCAGGATAATAAGAGCTTTGGAGAAATATCACTATCTGGGGAAAAAGCTGGATGACGAAATGTCTAAGATTGTTTTTAAAAGATATCTAAAACGACTGGATCCAAGAAAACAGCTGTTCACCAAAAAAGATATTAATGGATTGGAACATTACCAGTTTCGTTTTGATAATGATCTTAAAATAGGCCGGCTGAATCTGAGCTTTAAAATTTTTAATCTCTATTTAAATCGATCAAAACAGCGGCTGGAATTTATATCTTCATTAATAAAAACGTGGGAAAAAGAGTTGAATTTTTCTAAAAATGAATCCATGGTAGTCGTTGAGTACGACCTGCGCAAATGGCAGACCGATGAACAAGATCTCTACATGCTTTGGAAAAAAGAGTTGAAAAATCATATTATCTCCCTGCTGCTGGATGACCAGGAGAAAGACAAAGTTTATGAAACCTTGAACAAAATCTATTCAAACCGGCTGAAGAGACTTCTGCAAACCAATTCAGATGATGTATTCCAAATTTTAATGAATTCAGTCACAACGAGCTTTGATCCCCATACACAGTTTTTCCCTCCAAGGGCTTCTGAAGATTTTGATATTCATATGAGCTTATCACTTGAAGGGATTGGTGCCGTTCTGCAGAATGAGTATGAATTTACCAAGGTGGTTCGTCTGATCCCTAACGGGCCTGCTGATAAATCCAACCTGCTTATGCCCGGAGATAAAATTATAGGGGTGGGCCAGGGAAAGAGAGGAGAGATAAAAGATACAGTGGGAGAAAGAATCGACCATGTTGTTAAACTGATAAGGGGGCCTAAAAATACTTTTGTAAGACTGAAAATAATTCCTGCAAAAAAAAACACTTTAACAAAAACAATTCAGATAAAAAGAGACCGTGTTAAACTTGAAGAGCAGTCTGCCAAAAAAGATATAATTACCATTAATCACAATGAAAAGATCCTTAAAATCGGAGTCATTGAGATTCCCAGTTTTTATATTGATTTCAAGGCTTATGACAGGGGAGAAAAAAAATATAAAAGTACAACTAAAGATGTTGAAAAACTGCTTGCTGAGCTGAAAGGTGAAAACATTGACGGTCTCATTATTGATTTAAGAGATAATGGAGGTGGGTCTTTAAAAGAGGCAAGCCAGCTGACCGGGCTCTTTCTTGAATCTGGCCCTGTGGTGCAGATCAAAACAAAACACCAGATCTCCAGTTTATATGATGATGACCCCAAAATCACATATTCAGGCCCTCTGGTTGTATTAATCAACCGGATGAGTGCATCTGCCTCGGAAATATTTGCAGGTGCCATTAAAGATTATAACAGAGGTATTATTGTTGGCACAAGGAGTTTTGGGAAAGGTACGGTTCAGGATTTACAGCCCCTTGGCAAGGGAAAGCTGAAACTGACAAGTGCAAAATTTTACCGCGTATCCGGTGAAAGCACACAAAACCTTGGCATAGTACCTGATATAAAATTCCCACAGATATACAGAATTGAAGATACAGGAGAGAGCTCTCTGGAAGGTGCCCTGCCATGGGACACAACTATTAAAACCTCCTTTGCTCCCTACAAGGGACTTCAACCCATTGAAAAAAAACTGATGGCACAATACAATCAGCGTTCTGATAATGATCCTGGAATAAACTATCTCAATAAAAGAATTGAAATGACCTCGAGGCTGAACCAGAGAACTTCAATCTCTTTAAATCTTGAAACCAGAAAATCCAGAAAAAAAGAGTATGAACGTTTAGAACTTGATATTGAAAACCAATATTCAAAGGCAATCGGTAGAGATCCAATAGACACCCTTGATCAAAAAGATATAGAAATCAGTGACTTTAAAGAAATTTTAATAATTCAGGCCTATTTTGTAATGTGTGATTTTATTAATCTTATCAAAATTCATGGCTATTCATGGTAAACAGGAATGACTTCTTTTGCTAAAATAGCGGCAAAAAAAATTATCATTTACAACTTGATCCTGCTTCTTTTTTTAGCGCTGTCATCCCCTTTTATAATCAACCTGGCTGTAAATACTTCCTATATAAAAAATCAGATATCCCTGTCAATATCTGAAAAAACAGGCAGTGATTTTAACGCTTCCAGGTTTTCCATCACGTTTTTTCCAAACTTAGGCGTAAGTGTGGAAGACTTTATCATCAGCCCTGATAAAAAAACGGATATCCACATTAAAAAGATACACTTTAATCTTGATATTAAAAAACTGCTGTCCGGTAAAATAAGTGTCACTGATATATCAATGATCAGACCGGAATTAAAAGCAACGCCTTCTGATCAATCAAAATCCCTGGCAAAATCCCTGGCAAAATCCCTGGCAAACGCTTATTTTTCCAACTTAAAAACTCTACCACAATTGACGGCTGCCGTTAAAAACTTATTTGCTCTCCTGCCAGAACATCAGGATGCTGCTTTATTTAAATTCAAGGATGCCAGAACCCCATATTTTAAACGGATGGATGGCTCATTTTATCTCTCAAAAAAGCGTAACCAAATGATTGTAGATACCACAATAGATAATATCAGTTTGAAAACATCTGAAATATTTAATTCTCATTTCAAACAATACTCCGATCTGAATAGGATTGGGCTCAGAAGGCTTCACGGCAAAATAGAACTTAATTCACAGGGAGAAATCAAAGGAGAGTGCCGGTTTTCCAAACTTGCGCTTCAATCAGAAAACAGTCAACTGCTATCGGGTATCGATAACATGGAGTCCTCCTTTAAAATATCGGAAAATATCTGCGAGATTGAGATAAAACCATTTAAACTCAACTTTCCAGAAGCAGGGGTTGAAATCTCTTTCCAGAATGATCGGCTTCAAGAGAAATCCCGGCTGCAAATCAGAGGGAGAGATATCCATGTCAGCCAGGCAAAACAGATATCATCATTGATGTTCAAGAACAGTGAAATTTCAGGTGATCTTTTTAACATTTTACACAAAGGCGTTGTGCCACAAGTTGATATCTCTTTTAACGGTAAAAATTTTGACACGCTTTTTAATGCTAAAAATTTAATACTTGAAGGTGTTGTTAAAAAAGCCCTTGTCCATATACCAGAAACAGATTTGAAAGTATCTGCTGTTGATGGAAATGTTGCCCTTAAAAACGGTGTTTTGAGCATCCATACCCAAAAAGGCGTGATGAAAGGTTCAAAAATTAAAAAAGGCCGTCTGGAAGTTGATCTTTTAAATTATATTGATTTCCCCTTTAAAGGTGAATTCTTACTGGATATTGACCTTACAATGATTCCAGAGACACTGATTTCACTTTTACCTCAAAATCTTTTTACAAGAGAGTTGCAACAGATTCATCAAGTCACCGGGAGAGCTGAGACAAAACTGGAACTCTCCATGGAAACACGGTCTGATGATCTTAAAGTGGGTTTTTCTACCAGTGATTTCTCCATAAAAGGGCTATATGATCGAATACCAGGAGATATTGATCTGAACAATATCAATTTTATTTATGAACCAGACCGGGTGCATCTTAAAGATATCAGTGGTGTTATTAACAACATCACTGTT
>CAYZCC010000004.1:4766-6201 GCA_964476805.1 uncultured Desulfobacula sp. | reverse complement strand
GATGATCTTGAAGTATCTCTCGATTTCAAGGATGAAGCAAAAATAAACGTTATTTCAGGATCCGGTGTGATTGACCTTGAATCCGCCATGCCATGGCGTGACTATTTGAATATAAAAGAGACGCTTTTTCCCGGAGTTGAAAAGATAGGCGGTAGAATTTATGTTCACACAATGGATATATCCGGTCACTTATTCAACATGGATAGTTGGAGGTATAATGCAACAGGAAGATGTGAGGCTATTGATTTTTCCTCACCACTTGATCAAAAAATAGCAGAAAATATGTCATGCCGTTATCAAATATCTGATGAATTTATCCATCTTGATGCGCTGAATTTAAAAATAAATAATCTTTCACCCCTTCAAAATTTTACCAGTGAAGCGTATCTTAAAAGCATCATACTTCCCATTGATATGAACAAAGGTACTTTTCAGCACACGCCTAAAAAGAAAAAATTAACATGTGATCTTAATTTTAAGAGAGGGCCCACTGTCCATATTCAGGTTAAAGGAGAGACCCTTGAATCCCTCCATTTGGAGTCAGTCAGACTTTATGATAAAAATATTTCAGATGCCACTCTCTTTTTTAACGATGATCAGTTTAACTATGATCAGGGCGAACAGGATAGATCTTTGTTTGATTTCACCGGATTCTTAAACAGTGACACGTTAATGAAAATTATCAAGCCTGACAGCTTTTGGGCAGAAAGGCTCAATACAATGACAGAGCACCGGCCCATAATAATATCCATGGATAAAAATTCCAATTTACATATCAAAGGTAAAAGCATCAATATAAATTCCATGGCAGACCCGACAAAAAAAAAATCCTTTAATAATCACCTGCTGCCAGGCAACGGCAAAATGATCCTATTTAAAACAGATCAGCTAAAAATTAAGGACTTCACTTTTAAAAATTTTGACAGTACCCTATTCTTAAAAAAAGAGGGGTGGCATATCAGGCTTTACAAAGCCTTGTTATGTGATCTTGAGACAAGTGGTTATATCACCTCCAGTAAAAATATTATTGATTTTAAACTTCCTGTCAAGGCTGATAACAACAACAATATACAAGATTTACTGACCTGTCTCTTCCACAAAGAAAAATTTATGGACGGGGAGTACTCTCTGAAATGCAACTTGTTTTCTAAAACTGATAAAAAAGAGTATTTAGAAAAAATTAATGGCTCATTGGAATTTTCTGCTAAAAACGGTCATATTTACAAATTAACTCTTTTGTCAAGAATCCTCTCACTCATCAATGTTTCAAAAATTTTTAAAGGCAGACTACCCGATATAACGCAAGATGGATTCCGCTATGAAACAGTTGTAATTGAAGCGTCTATAAAGAAGAGTATCATCTATCTGACAAAAGCAGTCATTTATGGAGAGGATATGACATTTGTATTCACAGGGGTGATTGATCCTTTAAAAG
>CAYZCC010000004.1:2903-4756 GCA_964476805.1 uncultured Desulfobacula sp. | reverse complement strand
CTTGTCGCACCATTTAAAACAGTTGATCTTATTTTTGAAAAAATTCCCATCCTCAATACAATGTTTGACGGACAGTTGATCGCATTGCCTGTTAAAGCAAGCGGCAAACTTTCTGATCCAACAGTTGACATTCTTCACCCTTCTGCAGTTGAAACAACTCTTTTCAACATGATAACCACTATTTTAAAAACTCCTGTCAAATTATTGAAAAAAATAGATGGAAACTGATAAAAATTCAATGGCACGGCCTTTAATGCTTGCAATGAGATATCTCTCCTACAGACCCAGAAGTGTTTATGAAATAGAGCAGTATCTTAAAAAAAAAGGGGTTGACAAAAATATTGTGAAACAGGCGATTGCCATATTAAAAGAGAGAGACTATCTGAACGATCAGACGTTTACAAAATTATATATAGAGACCACGGCAAAAAACAGACCGAAGTCAAAATCTGCATGAATACTTTAAACTATTTTAAAGATTAAAAAGGAACATATGAAAATGAAAATTAAATTTTTTGCAGTCGGCGGAACAATTGACAAGGTATACTTTGATGCTTTAAGTAAATATGAGATTGGCGAATCCAATATTAAGGATATTTTAAAAGATGCCAGGGTTAATTTCCAATCAGATATATCTTCAATTTTGAAAAAAGATTCCCTTGACATGACGGATCAGGACCGCCTGGATATTCATAAAACTGTAAAAAACGAAAAAAATGATAAGATCATTATTACCCATGGAACGGATACGATGATTGAAACTGCAAAAGTTCTTGAAGATATAAAAGAGAAAACCATAGTTTTGACAGGGGCCATGGAGCCTGCAAAATTCAAATCAAGTGATGCTGTTTTTAATCTCGGTTCCGCTGTAGCAGCCGTTCAATCTTTAAATCATGGTGTATATATAGTGATCAGTGGCAGGGTATTTAAACCGGGCAATGTAAAAAAGGATAGAGGTTTAAAAATGTTTGGGAAAAAAATGTAATAAAATTATCGGCTTGATTCAGGCTGATCACAAATAATCAGAGGGATGACAGTGATAAATCTCTGTTGTTCTGTTTAGAAAAGTATGAGCGTTTAAATATATAAAATGAAACCTGAAATAGTTGCAATTGTTGGTAAATCCAACTCAGGAAAAACCACGCTTCTTGAAAAACTTATCACCCGATTGGCACAGACAGGTTATAAAATCGGCTCTGTAAAGCATGCCCACAGTGGATTTGAAGTGGACAGGGAGGGCAAAGACAGCTGGCGTCATAAAAAAGCCGGTGCGGCAAGTACGCTTGTTATCTCCGAAGATAAAATTGCCATGATTAAGGATGACAAGGCAGACTGTCTTGAAAAGATGCGGTTTTATCTTTCTGACAGAGATATTATTCTTGCTGAAGGGTTTAAAAAGCAGAATCTGCCTAAAATTGAAATTTTCAGGACACAGAGTGTGCATAAAGAGCCTCTGTGCAGAAATGATGAAAATTTGATTGCCTTTGTAACAGACTCAGATTACCGATTGGATGTACCAACATTTGGAATTGAAGAAATCACTGAAATTGCAGCTTTCATTGAATTAAACTTCTTAAACAGCGGGACAAAATAAAATCGATATGAGAGGCTGTTACAGCACATTATTTAAACGGGTCCTTCGGCATCTCTTTGTTATTGCGCTCATCATGGGTCCCCATAATATTTCCTGCCTTGCAGATCAGGATGAACTTGAAAAGTTTCACTGTATTACCAGGTTTGAAAAGGGACGGGTCAACTGGACAACCGGAAAAATCCTGGCCCTTGGCAAAGCATCTGTTGCAGATAATACCAAAACATCCTATCGGTCAGTTCCAGGGTCGGCAAGAGCAGAT
>CAYZCC010000004.1:1044-2893 GCA_964476805.1 uncultured Desulfobacula sp. | reverse complement strand
AAACCGCCACATCATAGATATCTTAAAACAGTTGATAATTAACGATTCTTTGAGTGTTGGAGAGTATGCATCAAAAAATGATGTTATCCTGGCAGGTATAGAGAATACGGCAAGGAATGCCGTCATAAAAAAACAATATTATACTTCTGCTCTTTCAGTTGAAATAACAATTGAGACCCATATGTTTGGAGGTTTTTTGCAACTGGTTCTGCCGGAAAAAATAAAGCAGATACCTCAAGTTAGTTTTACAAAATCTGGAGAAAAAACTGAAAAACAGGAGCGTCCTCTTTATACTGGTTTGATTATTGATGCACAAAACCTTGACGTCAAACCTGTACTCTGTCCTGTGATTATGAGTGAACAGGGTCATAACATATACACCGCCAGTTTTATAAGCAGAGAATTTGCTGTCCAGAATGGCGTGTGCAAATACTATTGCAATATGCAGCAGGCATTGAAAGATGAGAGAACAGGCAGCCGCCCATTGGTCTTAAAAGGGCTGCGGAGTGCAGGAAAACAGAACACAGCCATCATTGTAAGCATGTCAGATTACCATATACTTGAAAAAATAGCAGAGCGGCATAAATTTTTAAGAGAGAGCCGCCTGATTATCGTAAAGGATTAAATTTATTTTTTAATGCCGGGATTTGGGTTGAGGCTCGAAGAGGGGCTTATGCTCACCAGTTGGCGTTAAACAACACCCTCTATACATGGTGGCAGGCGCATTGATGATCCATATCTCCATGAAGCAAAGGAATCTTTTTATTACAGATATCTGAAGCCGCTGGACATCTGTCAATAAACATACAGCCAGAACCCGCCGATGTAAACAGAGAATCAGTTTTGTTTGTCTCTGCCTTTTTAAAATCGGTTTGAATATCAGGATTAACATCTGGAATAGCTGAAAACAGCAGTTGAGTATATGGGTGAAGCGGATTTTTAAAAATTTGGGAAGTGGGTCCAGTCTCAACTATTTTTCCAAGATAGAGAACCGCCAGCTTCCGGGTGACGAACTCCACCACACTTAAGTCATGGCTTATGAACATGAATGCAAGGCTGTATTTCTCCTGAAGGTCCATCATCAAGTTTAATACCTGGGCCTGGACAGAGACATCAAGAGCGGATACTGCTTCGTCAGCGACAATCAAAGATGGTTTTGTAATCAGCGCCCTTGCAATGGCAATTCTCTGCCTTTGACCCCCTGAAAACTCATGAGGGTATTTATCAATATCTCTATTGGATAACCCCACCTCTTCCAGTATGAATTCAACCCTTTTTCTGTATTTCTGATGCGAAATTGATTTTTCCAGCATATCCAGGGGCTCACCAACAATTGAGAGCACTTTTTTTCTGGGGTTTAAAGAGGAATACGGATCCTGAAACACCATCTGGAAATGTTTGCGCAACTGTCTTAACTCTTTTTTAGATGCTGAAAAGAGATCGATATTGTTGTAATATATGCTGCCGGATGTTGGCTTCTCCAGGGCCATGACAACTCTTGCCAGAGTGGATTTCCCACAGCCAGACTCCCCAACAATGCCAAAGCTCTCTCCTTGGGCTATTTCCAGACTAATACCATCTAACGCCCTTAAAACAGGTGGTTTTCCCAAGATATTTTTCCTGGGAAGATGATAATCTTTAATAATATTTTGGACTTTCACAAGGGACACTGCTGCGTATTAATCCTCCCCGATGGGATAAAAACATTTTACATGATGGTCCGGCGCAATATCAGAGTGATCCGGTTTGAATTTCCGGCAGGTATCATCTGCAAAACAACACCGGGGTGAAAAAATACACCCTTTGATATCTGCGGCTGGATCCGGAACACTACCTGGAATCGTGCTGA
>CAYZCC010000004.1:0-1034 GCA_964476805.1 uncultured Desulfobacula sp. | reverse complement strand
CCTGGTATAAGGGTGACTCATATGTTTAAAAACGTTAGAAGTCTCTCCTTGCTCCATCACTTCACCTGCATACATGATCATCACTTTTTGTGTTGTCTGGGCAATAACGCCAAGGTCATGGCTTATTATAATCAGGGACATGCCAGATTTCACTGCCAGCGCTTTTATCAATTCAAGAATCTGCTTCTGCACAGTGACATCCAGGGCGGTTGTGGGTTCATCTGCAATGAGAATATCCGGTTGACAGGCAATGGCCATGGCAATCATGACCCGCTGGCGCTGGCCTCCTGAAAGCTGGTGGGGATAAAGGTTGAGGGCAAATCGTTTGACAGGCATGTCCACACTTTCCAGCAGATGTCCGACTCTATTTTTTATCTGTCTCCTGTTCATATTTCTATGTAGAATCAAACTCTCTGCAATCTGGTCTTCAATTGTTTTTACAGGGTTCAGTGCGGTCATGGGTTCCTGAAAAATCATGCCGATTCTGTTTCCCCTTATCCTGCACATCTGCGTTTCGCTGAAGTGGTGAATTTTTTCTCCATTCAGCAGGATCTGACCTTTAACTTTTGATCTTAAAGGGAGCAGAGACATGATCGCAAGAGCGGTGATGGATTTGCCACAGCCTGATTCTCCTACAATGCCAAGGCGTTCACCTTTTTCAACTGCAAAGTCAACACCCTTGATAATCTGAAGGGGGCCGTCAAGCGTATCCAGAGTCACATATAAATTTTTTACCTCAAGCAGCTTCATACAAACCTATCTCTCTCTTCTGAGTCTGGGATCCAGAACATCTCTTAATCCATCTCCAAAAAGATTGAGTCCAATGACTGTCAGGGCAATCGCCATACCGGGATAGATGGCCAGCTGGGGTGCAAAGTGTAAAAAAGTCTGGGCTTCATTGAGCATCTTTCCCCAGCTTGCGGCCGGCGGCTGGGTGCCAAGGCCAAGATAACTTAAGCCTGCCTCTGCAAGAATTCCTATGGCAAACTGAATGGTCGCCTGAACAATTAATACACTGGCTGTATTGGGAAGAA
>CAYZCC010000003.1:31174-34869 GCA_964476805.1 uncultured Desulfobacula sp. | reverse complement strand
CCCAAATGGGTGTCGACCCTCCCGCCTCGTTACAATAGGTCGGGAATTTAGGATGATATTCTGGGAAGGATTAAAGGGGTTTTTTAAAAAAAGATTTTTATAATTACCCGGCATGATCTGCATTAAGCCTTTCGCACCTCTTTTTGATACCGCTTCCGGATTAAATCCTGATTCCACTTTGATCACCGCTTTTATCAGGGAGAATTCAACACCATATTTTTGTTGCGCCTTCTTAATGAAACCATCATATTTTTCTGTACTGATTCCCTCTTTTTTTACCTTATTATGCTCTTTGATGTATAATTTATAATCTTTTGAAATCAGCATATTGGCAAAATTGATTACACCGTTACTGTCAATATATATATAGATATCAGGAAAAGCTTTGTTTACACAGATAAAACTCAAAAGAAAAGATACAATAATCAGGGTTTTCCTTAACACGCTTAAAACATCTCCATCTGTTTTGCTTTTTTGACAGGTTTTATAAACGTCTTGCTTTTAACAACCTGTGTTAATTTTTTCCCAATATCATCAATAAAACAGGATCTCTCTCTTTTTTCCCTGATTCCATATATGCTTCTCTTTTTAGCATGCGTCAGACAGAGGATATCCATTGCTCTTGTCATTGAAACATAGAACAGTCGCCGCTCTTCTTCAAAATCATCACTCTTTTCACCATCCCTTGCAAAGGGGATAAGCCCCTGTTCACACCCGGCAACAAAAACAACAGGAAACTCAAGGCCCTTTGCCGCGTGCATGGTCAGCAAAGATACTTTTTGAGTGTTATACTCTATTGTATCTATATCTCCATTCAAAGCAACACCATCCAGAAAACTTTTTATATCGCTGTAAAATTCAGCAGTGGCCAACAGTTTATAAAAGACCTGCTTTGTTTTATCATTTTTTTCAATGACCCTTTTCAGATCTGTTCTTTCACAGATTTCCATGATACGGGTTTTGGTATCATATCCTTTAACTTCATTTGAAACCTGTGATACCTTTTTATGGATAAAATCCGCTATCTCTTCCTGGCTGCATTTGAGGTTAAAATAGTCCGCTGCAATTTCAAAATCAAGAAAGCTTTCACTCCTGCTGATAATCCTGCAGATACTCAGGACCTGTTTTATACCGTCAAGGTCATAGATGTTTTTTTTATCGGCTGTTTGAAAAGGGATCCCTTCCTGTTCAAACACCTTGACTAACGTTTCACACTGCCTTGAAATGCGATAAAGGACTGCAAAATCTGAGAACGCATACTCTTTTTGATCATCAGGATCAATTTTACCAGCATCCATGGAAAAAAAAGAGGTTCCCCCCACAAACTTTTCAATCATCCTGCCAATTGCCACAGCTTCAGCATATTCTGTAGCTGTCTCTTTAATTATAACCCTTTTTTTATCCTCTATATCTGAGTAAACTTTTGAAGTTGCCCCCATCAATTTATCTCTATTGGATCTGATGTCTGCATCAGATTTTTTTGTAATCATCTGAAATGAAGCATCAAGAATTGTCTGGGTGGATCTGTAATTCCTGTTTAATATTATTTTCTCACAACCTGGGAAGTCATCGGCAAAACGTCTGAAATACCTGTTATCAGATCCCCTGAACCCGTAAATAGATTGATCAGGGTCTCCTATCACAAAAATATGATTGCTGCTGCAGATCAGTTTCACAAGCTCATACTGACCCAAATTGAGATCCTGGTATTCATCAATAAATATGTACAGATATTTTTCTGTCACCTTTGACAAAATCTCTTTATTGTTCAAAAACATATGAACGGTCATCATGATCAGATCTTCAAAATCTGCTATATTCTGCTCCTGGCAAAAGGATTGGTATTCATGATATATATTTTTCAAATCCTCTCTATCTTCACCTGATGCATATTTTTTTAAATCATCATGGGGCATTAAAAGGTTCTGTTTACACACAGAGATAAAACGGTCTGTTTTTTTTATGGTTTTTAGTGTGACACTGCTTTTTTCAAACGGCTTGACCATAATTTTTTTAATGATGACACGCCTGAGCTTATCATCTGCAATTAAAGCATTAAAACCGCTGTATTGTCTCAACAGCTTAAGACAGAAAGAGTGAAAAGTTGCAGATAAAACCTTTGATCCTGATCCAGGCAGATAGTTTGCTATTCTCAGTTCAAGCTCTCTGGCACTCTTGTTGGTAAAAGTCAAGGCAAGTATTGAACCAGGATGAATATGCTTTCTGGATACCAGATGCGCAATCTTTGCCGTCAGAGTTCTGGTTTTACCCGTTCCAGGGCCTGCCTGGATAATCATTGCCTCTGCAGTTGATTCCACAGCTTTTAGCTGTTCAGGATTAAGATCTTTTAAGAGGTTCATCGCTTTAACGGATTTTTCAGCTGTTTTATTTTTTTTCACTCTCCTGTTTTTTGAAACTATTCTGCCTTTCGTGTTTTGAATTTTTAATTTTTTATCAGGCGCTGTTTTTTTTGCCGGCATATCCAACAAAAGAGTGTTTTCCCCCTTTAAGGCCTTCTTCTCTTTTTTTGAAAAGAGTTTTATCCTGCCAAATTCACCGTCAAATCCAGGTTCCACAGAGACATCTCCACTCCTCATTCTTTTGACAGCCTCTGCCAGCAGGGGAATATTTGCTTTTTCAATCTCCTCAAAGGATCGATCCATTAAAATCTCAAGTTCAGGCCCAAGGGTTTCGACTGCTTTGTTATAATATCCTGACACTTTTTTAGTTTTAGGGCCGACTTCAAAAATTTCAGAAAGAATATCAGCCAGCGGGATTATACTTTTAAAGCGATGGCGCTCTAAAGGTTCATACCCTTCTGGCCTTGTTGCAAGCGCCTGCACTCTGTTTAATACACCACAGGTAACGGGGCGGCCGCATTCAGGACATACCCCATCAAGTTTTATTGTATCCGCAGGATTAAGAGATACCTTACATTTTCTGTGGCCGTCATAGTGATATTTACCCTGGTGGGGAAACATATCAAGTGTCCCCTGATACTTTTCAAGATCATTTGTCTCAAGTGCATGCCTGACAGCAGCAAAATTCAGATCTGTCTTAAAAAGAGAAGCATTGCGGCCGATATAGCTTGGAGAGTGGGCATCTGAACTTGAGATAAGCCTGACATTGTCAAGATCTGAAACACGCCAGTTCATGGGGGGATCAGATGATAATCCTGTTTCAACCGCAAAGATATAATCTTTTAAAGATCCAAAACACGCTTCAATTGAATCAAAACCTGATTTTGACCCAAACATGGAAAACCATGGCGTCCAGATATGGGCAGGTACAAAAAAGCCCCTCTCATTGACCTCAAGCATCATCGAAAGCAGATCCCGGGCATCAAGACCCAGAATAGGGCGGCCATCTGATTTTATATTACCGATGGCATCCAGCCGGGAATTGAATTTTTTCACACTTTTAATATCAGGGAAATATATGAGGTTGTGATTTTTTCTCACTCTCCCCTCTTTTTTATAAATATTGCTGATTTCACTCTGCATAATAAAACGGACAGGATTTCTGCAGCTTTCTGGAATTGTTTTATCAATTTTATCTGCAATCTCTTTTTTAAGGCAAAAAAGTCCGGGCTCAGCCTCTTCAAGTTTTGATTCAATCTCGTCAATCCAGGCAGGAAAGGTAAAATCTCCTGTCCCTATGAGATGAACCCCTTTAATCTGTGCAAAATAATAGAG
>CAYZCC010000003.1:27151-31164 GCA_964476805.1 uncultured Desulfobacula sp. | reverse complement strand
AAGGTTTTTTGCAGTTGCCCTTGAAAACTTTGAATGAATGTGAAGATCCGCAATGAATTCCATTTTATATTGCCCAATTTAAAATTATTTATAAACCCTGCCAGCTTATATTCTCTTTTTTATCTCACTGTTTATCAAGGCATCATATTCTGAATCAGGATCTTTGTCAAAGAACACGGCCTGTCAGCGCTGTCTATTATAATATTAAGGGCAGGCGCGGCTGCTTTTGGTGCTCTCTTCAGCAGGGTCTTCCTTTTTTTCGATGCATAGGGGCAGCTAAGAGTAGACTCTTGCCACCCTTGAGGTTAAAGACGACACGATTTCATAATTAATTGTATTGATATTCCGGGCAAGTTCATCAGCACTGAGCACCTGACCGCACTGGCTGCCGAATATGACCACTTCATCTTCAACCCGGACATTGGGAATATGACCCACATCAATAATCGTTTGATCCATACAGATTCTTCCAACTATGGGCGCTTTTTCTCCTTTGACAAGCATATGCCCATTTGATGAAAAAAGCCGCGAAAATCCATCTGCATATCCAATGGGAACCGATGCAAGAGAGGTCTCTTTTTTTGTTTCATGGGTCATGCCGTAGCTGACCTTAAATCCAGGAGCAACTCTTCTTACAGATGTTACAATGGATTTCAGGGTCATTGCAGGAGTAAAATCAACTTTTGAGGTGTCAACTTCACTTGAGGGATAAAACCCGTAAAGAGAAATTCCTGCCCTGACCATGTCATAGTGGGAGTCAGGAAATCCAATTATTCCAGCACTGTTTGCTGCATGACACACTTTAAATTCAATCCCCTCTTTTTTCAGGTCACTGATCAGAGAATCAAACCTCTCCAGCTGCAGGTCTGTATAAGTTCTATCCCCATGGTCAGCCGCTGCAAAGTGAGTATATATCCCCTCTGCTTCAATACCCGGAAGCTCTGTAATTTTTTTAATCTCTTTGATAATCGTTTTCCGTGTCATCTTGAAGTGATCAGTAATCAGCCCCACCCTGCCCATTCCTGTATCTATTTTAAGGTGAACCCTGAGTACGATACCCAGATCACATGCCTTTTGTGACAACGCCTCTGCCATATTATAATTGTAAACAGTTGATGTGAGATGAAGCTCTTTCAAAGTGACCGCCTGTGAAGGGAAAACATATCCAAAGACAAGCATCGGCGCAGTAATACCGGCCTCTCTTAATTCCACTGCCTCACCCACTCTTGCAACTCCAAGATGGTCAGCGCCGCTTTGCAAAGCCTTTTCAGCAACCTTTAATGCGCCATGACCATAGGCATCTGCTTTTACCACAGCCATAAATTTCGCTTTTTGGTTCACAATCTGTTTTAAAGCCTTAATATTTTTTGCCACGGCATCAAGGTTAACACTCGCTTTGACAAGAGAAGACGCCATCCATCATTCCTTTATTTATAGTAAAACCTCAAAAGCAGTAACATATCTGATATTTTTTTAAAACTATAATTTTATGTCCTTTTTGACCTTAAGGTGGCATGACACATGACAGCTGGAGTGAAAAACAAAGCCATTTTATTGACAAAACAGTTATGATGACCCTATATTTCTTTATGTTCGTAACATTATAAAAGCCGTCAGTGATAAATAGCGGCAAGAGAGCATAAGCGTATTATAAAATTTGTTTTTTCATTTCAATAATACCTTATTGAACAGGCTGCTGAAAAGGAGGGATAGAGATGAAACTTGTCAATTCCAAAGAGATACCACCCATTGTCATGGACAATGAAACCGTTAAAAATGTTGCCGGCAGAGTGCTGATCGGCAAAGAAGATGGTGCAAATGTCTTTTTATGTTTGATTCCCCATAGCGCACCGGAATTATGAGCCGCATCAGAACCTGTGTGGGGAAAGATGCAAAATTTGTTGTGGGGATTCACAGGCCGGAGTTTGAAGTCAAAAACTTAAGAGCGAATGATCATCTGGAATCCATTGGAAAACTTGAAGATGGGTCCATTATTGATAACTCTGTCAATTTTCCTGAAAATGACCTTTATGAATCCCAGGCTGATATCATCTATGAAATTGCCAATGCCTTTCCATTCAGGGGCACAACATACATCAACTCAGCCTGGGCTGATCCAAAGGCCGGGCATCCAGAAAAAATTTTTATTCCCCCTCCTGAACCCTGCTCTTTTTTACAAAACTTTAAAAAGATGGGAAAAGATGAAGCAGGAGAGCAGAAAGATAAAAAATCAATTCTCAATATACTGCCGCATGCCCTGCTCATCGCACTTGCCCAGGCTTCAACAGACCCGGAAGAGTTAATGCTTCTGGCACAAAAATCGTGCAGAATCATTTTTGATCCAGATGATCAAAATCCAGGGAAACCCCCTGTTTACATAGGATATACAAAAGACAAATCCGGAAAAATCACGCCGGATATTTATGATCATGCGCTTTTTGACGTTCTTGTAAACAACAGATATCTTCCGGATGATTATAAAAATGTTCTGGTATTAAAACCAGGAGTACAGGGAAACAATGAAATTACAGGGGAGTACCTCTCTGAAGACAGAAAAACCCATGTGTTTGAATATTTGCGGCGCAACTCCTATATTCCCTGGGGACATTTTGCATCCAATATGGCCAATGATGCTATAAGGTACCGTGTCTGTGACCTGAGTGTTGAGGATATGAAAGGGATAAGACATCTGTATTATCAACGTGCATTTGTAAGGGTTGCATCACAGCTTGATATGAATCCTTCAGACAAGAGAGATAGATTGTCCCGGAATGAACTTGAAGCGCTGAGAGTTAAAATTGAAGCAGAACTCAAGCAGAATCCTGAGCTGACTTTAGAATTTGATGCCTCTTTATGGGGGTGGAATTTCGGTTTTGGATATGCCCAGTCCGGCCACAGGCTTCATGCCTCCCACCAGATGATCCACCAGCAGAACGCCATGATCCCCAAATCTGTTCAAACCGATTCAGGTAAAAGCATGACTTCTTTTGCCTGCGGAGATCTCATCAGGGATTTTATTAAGATCTACAAAAAAAAAAGAGGAAAAAACTTTTTCACAGATTATTTTAATGCCGTAAAAAACAATACAAGAACAGATGGTAATCCTGAAGGGGAAGCCTCCCTGGTTGTCATGGAGGATGATTACACCATACTGTTTGTGCCAAAGGCCCAGATCTGTGAATGGGAATTACAGCTCATGCCTAAAATTTCCTGCGCCAACATATTGCAGGCAGATATAAATATGCGAAACTCTCTTGACAGGGCTGTTCTTTTTGCAGTAAAAATCCTTGAATCCCTTGGTGCGCAATTTGTTACATCCATTGAATACAGCAGCCGGTTTGAGTCAGGGGAGAGTGGCCAGCAAATGTTATATTCATTTATACCACGGCTGCCCCATGCACCAGATACATTCAGTGAAGCACAGCTCAGGCGGGTTACAGGAGTATATCCCGAAGATTTTGCCCATGCATGCAGAGAGCGTCTCACAAAACTCTCCCGGGAGAACTCAAAATGATACGGCATGATTTTATATATGAGTGGGACGGCAAAAGCAGATCAGGTGAAAAACCTGTTTCATGGTGGCCGGGCTCCTATCGTGTGAAAATAATTGAACTGGGGAGTAACAGTGAAAATATCAGCTATCTCTTTCCAACCGCTGTTATTTTAAAAAATGCCAGAACTCAAAAACCCATGAATACATCCGTGAAAAACTATATCCACAATTTTGCGAAAAAAATTTCACAAAAATACACTCTGGATATAAAGAAGACATTGTGGATTGAACTGGACGACACAATCAGGGTGGCAGTTATAACTCCTGATCCAAGACTGGTTACTGAAACCATCTCTTCCATATCCTGGCGGCCCATCAGACCCAATGAACTTGAGTTGATCACACCCTATATCAATGATATGTAACCGCCTGTTTTGTTCCCTTTGATTAAGCGGTCACTACAATTTAAACAACACCCTGATCAATCATGGAGTCTGCAACCTTTACAAATCCTGCAATA
>CAYZCC010000003.1:9857-27051 GCA_964476805.1 uncultured Desulfobacula sp. | reverse complement strand
TTAAACAACACCCTGATCAATCATGGAGTCTGCAACCTTTACAAATCCTGCAATATTGGCACCATTTACATAGTTACCCGGAGTTCCATACGCTTCAGCTGCTGAAATGCATGCGTTGTGAATACTCTGCATAATGCCTTTGAGTTTTGCTTCAACCTCTTCACGGGACCACTTGATCCTCATGGAATTTTGTGACATTTCAAGTCCTGATACTGCTACACCGCCGGCATTGGCAGCTTTTCCAGGTGCATAAAGGATCTTGCTGTCAAGGAAGATATCAACGCCTTCAGGTGTGGTAGGCATATTGGCGCCTTCACTGACCACATAAACACTATTTTTAACAAGATTCCGGGCATCTTTTGCATTGATTTCATTCTGAGTTGCACTTGGAAAGGCGCAGTCCGCTTTATGATTCCAGAGTGGGTTATGATCTGCTCCTGCATCCATATCAATATATACCGCATCCTTGTATTTCTGGGCATACTCGCTCATCCTGCCGCGCTTTACATTTTTCAAATACATGACATATTGAAGTTTGGCTTCATCAATGCCCTGTTCATCATAAATATATCCAGTGGAGTCAGAAAGAGTCACAACTTTTGCCCCCAGCTGATTTAACTTTTCAGTGGTATACTGGGCAACATTACCAGAGCCTGAAACAAGACAGACCTTGTTTTCAAGGCTTTCATTTTTTGTTGCCAGCATTTCATCGGCGAAAAAGACGGAACCATATCCTGTGGCTTCCGGCCGGATAAGGCTTCCTCCCCAGTTAAGGCTTTTTCCTGTTAAAATGCCTGTAAATTCATTTCTCAATTTTTTATACATTCCAAACAAAAATCCGATCTCTCTTCCTCCAACACCGATATCCCCTGCCGGAATATCTGTATCAGACCCAATATGGCGGAAAAGTTCACTCATGAAACTCTGACAGAATCTCATGACTTCATGATCTGACTTACCCTTGGGATCAAAATCTGAGCCGCCCTTACCGCCGCCCATTGGAAGCGTGGTCAAGGCATTTTTAAATACCTGTTCAAAGGCAAGAAATTTCAAAATGGAAAGGTTGACAGAAGGGTGAAAACGAAGACCTCCCTTATAGGGACCTATGACAGAACTCATCTCAATTCTAAATCCCCGGTTCACCCTGACATGGCCCTGATCATCCACCCATGGAACCCTGAACTGAATCACACGTTCCGGCTCTACCACTCTCTCCATTATTCCTGCATGGCGGTATTCAGAATTTTTATCAAGGACAGGTTTTACAGAGTCGGCAACCTCTGTAACTGCCTGGTGGAACTCTTTCTCATAAGGGTCTCTTGCTGTAACGATATCCATTATCGTATCCATAACTGCTATCCTTTATATTTAAATTTCCATTGAATCTATTCCAGGACAGATTCAATAATATCTTTTATAACAAAAAATTTACCTGCTCTGAAATGGCTGCATCATTATTTTTTATCATTAAACATTCTTGACTTCAAGTAGAATCAGATATAAATGGGATTTTTCCATTGACAAAACACCATTTCAGAACATATAAACTGCTTTGCAGACATAAAGGTGCTTGGAAAATATTGTATTAGATTTTTCAAGGTAAAAGGAAAGAGCGTGTGAATATTTCACATACCAGCCATTGCCGTTAAAAAAAATGACACGATATTGATATATGGAGCGGGCACCATGGGATTGATAACCGCTCTTTGATTTTGACCTTGTGGAAGAGACAGTAAAAATGGATACAATTCCAAAAGAGACGACACCTGGAATCAGTCGAAATGATCTTGATTCTCAAAGCGTATGCCGGCAAATCATTGAGGCGGTTGAACCGCTGTCTGTCAGCATACTCTCTGCTGCAACCTCAAAAATTGATGAAAAGACAAAACCGCTGGGCGCTCTCGGACGTCTGGAAGCGCTTGCCATCCAGATGAGTCTTATTCAAAACAGCCTGAATCCTGAAATCAAAAAAAAGAACCTCTTTGTTTTTGCAGGAGATCACGGAATCACAGAAGAGGGAGTCTCTGCCTATCCATCTGAAGTCACAGCCCAGATGGTGGACAATTTTTTAAATGGCGGTGCTGCCATAAATGTTCTCTGCCGTCACTACCATATTGATATGAACGTTGTTGATATGGGAGTCGACCGTGAATTCTCCTTTCATCCTGATCTTGTCATAAAAAAGGTTGCCAGAGGAACCCGTAACTTTTCCCTTGAAGATGCCATGACAAGAGAACAGATGATCATGGGTCTTGAAAATGGAATGGCCACATTTCTTGAAGCCTTTGACAAACATCCCATTGATATTGTCGGGCTTGGCGAAATGGGTATTGGCAATACAAGTTCTGCTTCTGCCATTATTTCCATAATCACGGGGATATCACCTTCCCAGGCGGTTGGACGAGGTACAGGCTTGGATGACAAAGGGCTGGAACATAAAATAGAGGTTATTGAAAAAACCTTGAATTTTCATACCATTGACCCTTTAAACGGATTTGAAATCCTTCAGAAAGTGGGTGGATTTGAAATAGCCGGCATAACGGGTGCTGTTCTTGCCGCAGCCTCCCAGAAAACCGCCATCGTTCTTGATGGTGTTATCTCTACGGCTGCAGGCCTTCTGGCATATATCATCAACCCGGCAATCCAGGGATATCTTGTCTCGGGACATCAATCCGTTGAAAAAGCGCATAAAGCGGCACTTTCCCACATGAAGCTCACCCCCCTGATTGATTTTAACATGAGACTTGGCGAAGGTACCGGCGCTGCCCTTGCCATTGATATGGCAGATACTGCATGTAAAATCATGACCCAGATGGCATCCTTTGATGAGGCAAAGGTTAAAAAATCATTTATAAAGTAAAATTTTATATCCCATGTTTTACCGTGCTGTTTTCTATAGCAGGTCTGAAATTTTTTTCATTGACTATTTTTCTATTTTTCTTCAATAATTAGGTATGATATAAAAATATATTGAAAATAATAAAATCAAAGGAAAATCAATGTCTAAAGAAAAAGTTATTCTTGCCTACTCAGGAGGTCTTGACACCTCTGTTATACTGAAATGGCTCCTGGAGCAGGGTTATGAAGTGTTCGCATATATGGCGGATATCGGCCAGAAGGAAGATTTTAAGGCCGCTGAGCAGAAAGCTTTGAAAATCGGTGCTTCCAAAGTATTTATAGAGAATATGAAAAAGGAGTTTGTCACGGATTATATCTTTCCTATATATAAGGCCAATACACTCTATGAAGGCCGATATCTTCTCGGCACTTCCATTGCCCGCCCTATTATTTCAAAAAAGCAGATAGAGATCGCAGAGAGGGTGGGCGCACAATATGTATCCCATGGTGCAACAGGAAAAGGCAATGACCAGGCTCGATTTGAACTCTCTTACTATGCACTCAACCCGGCAATAAAGGTAATTGCGCCCTGGAAAAACAGGAAATTCCTGAATGTCTTTAAAGGGAGAACCGATCTGCTTGATTATGCAGAAAAGCATAGTATTCCCACCAAACAGAGTGCATCAAAGCCCTACAGTGAAGATGACAACCTTCTGCATATCTCCCATGAAGCAGGTGTCCTTGAGGACCCGGGATATGAATGTAAAGAGAATATCTATTCCCATACTGTCTCTCCGGAAGAAGCCCCGGACAAACCAACCAAAATCAAGATTGAATTTAAAGACGGCATCCCAGTTAAAGTCACCAATCTTGAAGACAATACCATTAAAAAAGATGCCCTTGAACTGTTTGAGTATCTTAATACGCTAGGCAGAGAGAATGGAATCGGCCGTCTTGACATGGTTGAAAACCGTTTTGTGGGAATCAAATCAAGGGGTGTGTATGAAACTCCCGGGGGAACAATTTTACACGAAGCCCATAAGGACATTGAAGGTGTGGCCATGGACAGGGAAGTCATGCGGCTGAGGGATATGCTGACACCAAGACTTGCAGAGCTTGTATATAACGGGTTCTGGTTCAGCCCTGAAATGGAATTTATCATGGCAGCCATTGATAAAAGCCAGGAGGTCATTGATGGGGAAGTTACCCTGAAGCTATATAAAGGTCTGGCATACCCCATCGCCAGGACAAGCCCCTCTTCACTTTACAATAAGGACCTCTCCTCCATGGATATTGAAGGCGGCTATAACCAAGAGGATGCCGAAGGTTTTATTAAAATTAATGCCCTGCGACTGATGGCACATAAAAATATTGCGAATAAATAATGCCCGACCGGAACCCGCTAATTTGCCCCATCCGGGTATGCACTTGACTCAAGTCACGACTATATGCAGTGTCCTTGTTGATGGCGGATTATCCTGACACTTTGCTTGAATTTCAAAAACGTTTTATGACCGGAGAAGACGGTTACCACTATTTTATGAGCCTTCGACGGCCAACGGGCTTTGGGAGTGTCAAATATTTTTTGCCCTTTTAGTTTTGGTCTCAACTCAGTGCGCTTCATTCACTACAGAAACTCAGGTATCCAAATTGTAATGGAATCTATTTAAACAGATCCCAGCAGGATGGCGTATGTAACTGCCACAGAACCCAATACCGGTATGATAATTCCATCTCTCCACAATCCGAAAAAGAGTGTGAAAATCATGCCTCCGAGCGCAGCCACGGGAATGTCCGGCGTGGCAGTGAACACACCGGGAATAATCAGAGCATCAATAGCGGCAGCAGGGATGCATTTTAAAAAAGCATCCACTCTCCAGTGAATTTTTCTATTGGACAGGATTAAAAATGGAAGCAGCCGCGGCAGATAGGTGACTGCGGCCATACCAAGAATAAGAGGAATCAAATTATTCAAGGGCTCTCCTCTTGACGGGAACTTTGATTCATAAAAAATGTGCCTGCAAAAGATATCACAATAATGCAAACAATAATGCGCCATCCGCTAGGCAGAAAATCAAATTTAATTAACACGGCATTGAGCAACCCTGATGTAACAACCAGCAAAAATATTTTAAATGATTTTTTAGCCTCGGGAAGTATCACTGCAAGCAGCAGAGAGTAGAGCGCAACGCCCATACTTTTTGCCAGAAGTTCAGGAAGAAAACCGCCAAGAATAAAACCAGTCAAAGAGCCGCTAATCCAGGCAGAGTAGGCTGAAGCCTGTACGATTAAAACAAACCCTTTTGACAGCTCACCTTTTTGAAATGATAAAACAGAGAAGACTTCATCTGTTACGCCAAAGGCCAGTAAAGCAATATATTTTTTCGCAAATTTATCAATTCTTGTGGAAAGATAGGCACTCATCAGAAAATGCCTGAAATTGACCAGCAGCGTGGTCAGAATTATGCCGGCCCATCCCATACCGGTCATTAAAAGATTTAAAGCAATAAACTGGCTTGCACCGGCAAAGACAGCCGCTGAAAAGAGAAAACATTCAAAAAGCGTTATTTCGCAGGTTCTTGCAAGAGCACCAAAGGCGATGGCAGGGGGAATATAGCCGATAAAAATTGGGAATCCGGCTTTAAATGCACTTTTCATCTGCTCATTCATCAATCAGGCGGTTATCCTGTTTTCCTCCACAGCATGACAGGCAACACTTGAACCGTGGTCCAGTGTCCGTAATTCAGGCACCTGGGTGGTACATCTTTCATCTGCATAGACACATCTGCCATGGAACACACACCCGGTAGGCAGTTCAACAGGCGTGGGCACCTCACCTTTCAGTTTGATATGTTTGGCCTTTTTTTCACCCACAACCGGGATGGCGCTTAAAAGTGCTTTTGTATATGGATGCTGAGGATTGACAAACAGATCTTCAGACCGGGCCATTTCACACAGTGTTCCAAGATACATCACAGCAACCCGGGTACTGATATGTTTTACAACTGATAAATCATGGGTGATGAAAAGATAAGTCAGATTTCTCTGCTGCCCGGCTTTCATTAAAAGATTCAGAATCTGTGCCTGAATAGAGACATCAAGGGCGGATACAGGTTCATCTGCCACAATAAATTCAGGGTCAAGGATCAATCCCCTTGCCATACTGATTCTCTGTCTCTGCCCTCCGGAAAACTCATGGGGATATCGTCTGATCCAGGCATGATCAACTCCTACCTGATCCATAATCTCAACAATTTTATTTTGAATATCTCCATTGGGCATCCTGGGATTATGGAAACGCAAAGGCTCTTCAAGCGTCTGCTGAACCGTCTTTCTTGGGTTTAAAGAGGCATAGGGATCCTGAAAAATCATCTGCATCTTCTTTCTAAAGGGAAGCATTTTTTCATGACTCAGATTATCAATTCTTGTCCCGTCATAGATGATCTCACCTGAATCTGGTGGATAAATACCCAAAACGACCCTTGCAAGAGTTGATTTCCCGCATCCACTCTCCCCGACAACACTCAAATTTTCACCCTGCTGGACATCGAGGGTGACATTATTAACAGCTTTCACACTTGTCTTCTCAATCTGAAGCCTGAAATCTTTAAATTTAAGCTGGTCAAGTATTCCACCGGATATATCAAAATGTTTTACAACATTTTTAATTGATACCAATGTCTTTTTTGAGTTCATTTTTATTTTGACAATCCTTATCTTACCTCATGTGGCATGCGGCCATTGTTCCATTGATTCTTTTAAGTTCGGGTGTTTTCCTGCTACAGATCTCTTCTTTAATTTTGCACCTTGGATTGAATGCACACCCTTCTGGAATATCTGTCAGTGTCGGCATCATGCCTGGAATCTGTGTCAGCTTATCGCCCGGTTTTATTGAGCCGGGTATGGACGCTATAAGCCCTTGTGTGTATGGATGCAGAGGATTATTAATAATATCCTGTGTTTTTCCATACTCGATTATTTTTCCGGCATACATAACCGCAAGTGTTTCAGTGACCTGAGATACAACGCCAAGATCATGGGTAATTAAAATTAAGGCCATATTATCTGATTCACACAACTCCTGAAGCAGATCCATTATCTCGGCCTGGATGGTTACATCCAAAGCTGTCGTGGGTTCATCGGCAATGATGATTGCAGGATCGGTTAAAAGAGAGATGGCAATAATAATTCTTTGACGCATCCCGCCTGACAGTTCGTGGGGATATTGTGACAACCGTTTTTCAGGGGAAGGGATATGTACCTTTTTTAATTTTTGAAGTACGATCTCTTTTGCCTGATTTTTTGAAATATTTTGATGGGCAAAAAGCACCTCTGTCATCTGCATACCCATCGTAAAAACAGGATTCAGTGTCATCATTGGATCCTGGAAAATCATACTGATCCGGTTTCCTCTAACCTGGCGCATCCTTGAATCGGAACAGGCACTGATCTCTTCTCCCTCAAATACGATTTTCCCTTTTGAGATAAAGCCGGGTTTGCTGATAAGGTTTATAATGGAAAACCCTGTGACTGATTTACCGGCACCACTTTCACCCACAAGGCCGAGTTTCTCACCTCTGTCAAGCGTAAAACTAACGCCGTCTATTGCTGTTATATGACCAAATCTCAAGGCAAATTTTACTTCCAGATCTTCAACTCTTAATAAGTGACGGGACATTTTATAAAATCCTATCCTTTGTATAGTTTCGGGTTTAAGGCATCTCTGAGCCAGTCACCCAGAAGATTAATAACCAGTACAAATAAAATAAGCCAGATACCCGGAAAAACGGTGATCCACCAGGAACCTGAAAATATATAGTCAAACCCGGATTTTATAAGAGAACCCAGAGAAGGCCTTGTTACAGGCATCCCAAGGCCTAAAAAAGAGAGAGACGCTTCACTCATGACGGCATTTGCAACCTGTATTGTTGAAATGACCATCAGAGAGGTCAGAGAGTTGGGCAGAACATGCCTGACCATTATAACCGGTCTTGACAGACCAATCACCTTTGCAGCCTCAACATACTCCTTATTCTTCTCCCCCATGACAGAAGCCCTTATTGTTCTTGCATACATGGGCCATTCAGAAACGCCGATGATCAGGATGAGAAGAGGTACAGCAAGGGTTTCATACCTGCCGATCCCAAAAGCGAGTTGAAAAATTGCAGAAACAACGATTGCAACCATGAGATAGGGAAAAGAGAATTGAATATCAGCAATTCTCATCAGTATTGCATCAATTTTGCCGCCCAGGAATCCGGCACTCAAACCCACGGCAATACCAATAAAAGCCTGCAGGAAAACAGCACCCAATCCAATTAAGATGGATGTTCTGAGCCCATAGAGCATGGTGGAAAGCATATCCCGCCCCATATTATCCGTACCGAGAGGGAACTGCTTTAACCCTTCATCTTCCCATGCCGGTGGTATTTCAGAGTTCATAATATCTATATTATTGGCATCATATGGATTCATGGGAGAAATCCAGGGGGCTGCTGTGGCAAGGATAATAAAAATGACGATGGCAGCAAAGCTTATCATTGCCACTTTGTCCCGCTTAAAACTATGCAGAAAGTATGACTCTCTGAATCTTTTTAATGATCTTCTCATTTTGTTCCTGCTATCCTTACTGTGGGGTTAATCACGCCGTAAAAAATATCAACAACCGTATTTAGAATCACAAATACACATGCAATAGTAACCAGGTAGGCATTTAAAAGTGATATGTCTGAACGCTGAACCGCATCGAGAAACATAAATCCCATACCCTGCCACTGAAAAACTGTCTCTGTGAGGATTGTAAAAGCAAACAGGATTCCAATCTGCAGACCAAAAACAGTCACAATTGGAAGCAGTGTGTTTTTAAAGGCATGTACCATCCAGATACGCATGGGAGAAAGTCCCTTTGCCCATGAATATTTGATATATTCTGTCTCCAGCACCTCCATCATTTCCGACCGGACCAGGCGTATAAACAGAGGGAGCATGGTTGAAGCAAGTGAGAAGCTGGGTAAAATCAGATGTTTTAATCCGTCAATTGTGAAAAGACCGCTCTGCCAGTAACCATTTCTGAAAAGATCCACAGTCTCTCCTCTGCCGTATGACGGAAGCCAGCCCAGGGTGACTGCAAAAAGATAGATCAGCATGATTCCCGTTAAAAAAACAGGCACAGAAACACCCAGTGTTGAAAACCCCATCACAAATTTTGAAAAGAAATGCTTTGGTTTCAATGCAGTAAAGACACCCAGCGGCAGTGAAACCAATATCACTACCAATGCGGCAACCAGAATAAGTTCAATGGTGGCAGGCGCATGTTTTAAGATCACTTTGGTACAGGAGGTTTGATAGATAAATGATATGCCCAGATCACCATGGAGTGCTTTTTTAACAAACCTGAAATATTGGGTTAAAAAAGGGTCATTCAAACCCAGTTGTTCAGCCATGGCTTCTCTTTCAGCAGGAGAAACTCTCGCTCCGACAAGCGGCCGGATGGGATCTCCAAGATTACTCTGGATGGAAAAACCAATCAGGGCAATCACAAGCATAACCATTACCGCCTGTATGGCTCTTTTTACGATGAATGCAAACATAAATCTAATCTGTAAGTGTTAAAATTAATAAACTCAGATATTCCAGGTTTGTGTCGCTTCAGTTCCATTATTAAACCCGGGGTGAAACTCATTTCCTCCCCGGGTGTTTTTTTTATAATGATATTTTTCCGGCTGAAACTATCTATTCAACGACGACATCACCAAAATATGGAAAATTAAGTGCATTAACAATGGGCGCGGCTTTTACATTCTTCTTTGCCGCATAGGAGTGGTTCTGCCAGTGGAATGGTACAAATGCAGCCTCATCGTAAAGGATCTGCTCAACTTCCTGAAGCATTTTCTTCCTCTTTACATTATCAGTCTCTGACTGTGCACCATACACCAGCTCATCGACTCTTTCATTGCAGTAGTAACCGGCATTATATACTCCATAGCCCTCTTTCTTCTCAGGGCAGACTGTTAAAAATTCTGAAAAATTACCAGAATCTTCCGTATCAGAGTGCCATCCGATCATCATCATATCAGCCGCTCTATTATCAAATTCAGGCCAGTACTGTGCTTTTGGTATTGTTTTAAGATTGACCTTGATATTAATTTTGCTGAGCATCTGGGCGGTTGCTTCAGCAATTTTAAAGTCATTAACATAACGGTTGTTGGGTGCCATCATTGAAATTTCAAAACCATTTTCATATCCAGCTTCTTTCATCAGGGCTTTTGCTTTTGCCAGATCATATCTGGCTGTCAGATTTGCCTTGTAACCGACATAACCTTCAGGACCCTGCTGAGCACCTACGGTTGCTGTACCCTTCATGATTTTTTTGACAATACCGGTATTGTTCACTGCATAACAGATTGCATTTCTTACCCTTGCATCTTTAAAAGCTTCAACCCTGCGCTGATTCATCTGAAAAGTGATAATACGTCCTCCTGATACCGTGATAAGGTCAACCTTAGCGTCAGATTGAATTCTTTTAAAGTCAGTTGGAGGAACAGGAGAGATAAAGTCAACATCGCCTGAGAGAAGTGCAGCAACTCTTGTTGCGTTTTCTTTAATCGGCTTGAGAATAATTTTATCCACATTACCCGGGGATTTGGTATCCCAGTAATCTTTAAAACGCTCCATTTCAAGAACAACCCCTTTCTCATATTTTTTTACAACATAGGGACCGGTTCCAGATTCATTACTGGCTGCAAAATGGGGTTCAAATTTAATAAGCAGATCTTTGGGTTTGCCGTTTTCATCTGTGCCTGTAAAAAACTTGCTGTCCATGGGAAAAATATAGGTCGCCATGTTAATCAGAAGTGGATACGCTTTTTTGGTAATCATATCCACTGTATAATCATCAACAATTTTTACCTCTTTAAATGGTTCAAACAGTCCCTGGAAATCTTTACTGGTTGTTAAACGGTTAAAAGTCCATTGAACATCTTTTGCTGTCATTGTGTTTCCGGAGTGAAACTGAACCCCTTTTTTAAGGTAAAAACGGACAGTCAGCTCATCCAGCCGTTCCCATTTTTCAGCAAGGCGTGGAACAATCTGATGTTCTTTGTTCCAGCGTACAAGCGGATCATATACCCAGTGTGAGAACTGAAGCATCCCGCCGGACAGCTGTTCATGAATATCCAGAGTGACAGGATCCGCATCAAGACCCACTTTTAAGGTTTTTGCGCCCGCCCACGCGGTAAAAGAGAATACCATAAAAAGGCTGAGTACAAATAAAAAAAACTTTTTCATTTTAACCTCCTGATTTAATTAAACATTTGTAAAAAATACATATACTTTTTGAATATCAAAACCACCCTTTCCCCTATCAAAATCAATTGATGAGGTCAAGAAAAACAGAATATCTATTGAAAAAATTAAAAAAATCATTGACATTCCAGAAATTTAATGTGATGAATTTATATTCATTTTTATAATATTGATTCATGAATGGAGAACACGGTGATTTATGATACATTATTTTTTTATTAACCTTCTATTTTTATTAATTTAAATTATAAACAAATAGGATACTGGAACTATCTCTATAAGAAATATAATTTGTAAAAATTTAATGAACATAAATTCATTATTCAACAGGCAGAACCTAATAATGATTTAATAACAAAAAATAACAGATATCAGGAGGTATTTTAAAATGGCACAGGTAATTTCCGATAAAAGGGATATTGAATTTGTAATCTATGAACAACTTGGCGTTCAAAAACTTTCAAAACTTCATGAAAATTTTGCTGATTTTAATAAAAAAACAATTAATCTGATTATTTCTGAAGCAAAAAACTTTGCAGTCAAAGAGCTGCTGCCTGCAAACAAAGAGGGCGACGAGCAAGGCTGCACCCTGGAAAACGGCAAAGTCACCACCCCGGATTCATTTAAAAGGCTGTATAAAATTTTTAATAAGGGAGAGTGGCTTGCAGTCACTGAAGATCCTGAATGGGGTGGTCAGGGAATGCCGAAGAGTGTGGCGTCGGCTGCTGCTGAATATTTTAACGGCGCAAACTTTTCATTCATGATGTACCCCGGCCTGACACAGGGTGCGGGTCATCTTGTAGATCACTTTGGTACAAAAGAGCAGAAAGAGATCTATCTTGAAAAGATGTATACGGGTCAATGGAGTGGCACAATGCTTTTAACTGAACCAGAAGCCGGCTCTGATGTGGGTGCGTTGACAACCAAAGCGGTGAAAAATGATGATGGAACATACGCCATTACGGGTGAAAAAATATTTATCTCCGGCGGTGAACATGACCTTGCAGAGAATATCATTCACCCTGTCCTTGCAAGAATTGAAGATGCCCCTGAAGGGACAAAAGGCATATCTCTTTTCCTTGTTCCAAAATTCCGGGTCAATGAAGATGGAACTCTGGGAGAATTCAATGATGTCATCTGCACAGGAATTGAGCATAAGCTGGGTATCCATGGAAACAGCACATGTTCGCTCTCCCTGGGTTCCAAAGGCCGCTGTGTTGGCACCCTGCTCGGCGAGGAGAACAAAGGAATGAGGGCCATGTTCCTTATGATGAATGAAGCCAGAATTCTTGTGGGATTCCAGGGCTTTGCATGTGCAACAGCCGCCTATATGTATGCACTTGACTATGCAAAAAACAGAATACAGGGGAAAAATATACTTGAGTTTATGAATCCGGATGCAAAATCTGTCTCCATCATCAATCATCCGGATGTCAGAAGGCAGTTGATGATGATGAAAGTCTATGTAGAAGGCATGAGATCCCTGCTCTATTTTGTTCAATATTGTTCTGACATGGCTTCTCATGCACCCACAGAGGAAGAAAAAGAGAAATATGACGGATTTTTAGAAGTACTGACTCCCATTGCCAAAGGATATGTAACAGACCGGGCCTTTGAAATATGCAGCATTGGCATGCAGATTTACGGAGGGTATGGATTTATAGAAGAGTATCCTCTGTCACAGCTCTTGAGGGACTGCAGAATCACCATGATCTATGAAGGAACAAATGGGATTCAGGCCATGGACCTGCTGGGAAGAAAACTGGGATTGAAAAAAGGCAAACCCATCATGGATCTATTCGAAGCAATGCAGAAAACCATTGCTGAAGCAAAAGCGCTGCCCCAACTTGAAACCCTTGCTGTCAAGGTTGAAGAAGGCACAAATAAACTTGCAGAAGTTGCCATTCACATGGGTCAGACAGCCCTGTCAGAAAAGGTATTAAACGCCTTTGCCAATGCCCATCCTTTTCAGGATGCAACAGGTGATATTACAATGGCATGGATGCTGCTCTGGAGAGCCTCCATTGCTGTAAAAAAACTTGAAAAAGCCAAAAAAAGAGACCACTCCTTTTATGAGGGAGTCATTAAATCTTTGCAGTTTTTTGTTGACACCCAGCTTCCCGTCACTCTTGGCAGATTCAACGCCCTGATGAACACCAGCAGTGCCGCAGTTGATATTGAAGAAAATATGTTCCCGGGTTAAACACGATCAGGATAGATCAGGCTTCATCAACAGATTCAGTGTTGAATTGAAGCCTGTCTCTTTTTTTTGCAATTTCAATTCTTCCCCATACATGTTAGGGTTCTATTTTGAATCAACAGACGACAAACATTGATGGTCACGTAAAAAGTCAAAAATGGCAAAGTCGCTATATATAATTTCAGTATGTTACGACCCAAAAATTGCCAAAATCGGACTTTTTACAGGTTCATCAACATTAATAACGGGTAAAAGATAGAGATGAAAAATTTTAAAGCCAATGGACTCCCTCTGTTAATCGGCAGCCTTCCCATGAAAAACCATGAAGAGGCAACAAAACTTGTGCTTGTGCATACACCGGATATCCCTTTATGGGTACAGCTGCCAGGATACAAAGAGGAAGGGATGATCAGCCAGTTCCTCCCGGGACTGCCTGGATTCAGAAGTGATTCAGAAAAAAACATGCTTGACACATCAACGCCTGAATTTGATAAAGAATTCCTTGAATTTTTTGAAGCGTATTTAACTTTCTCAGAAGCAGGAACCGATATCCAGACATCAAGGTTTGCCCTGTCAGGCTCAAGGGCCAAAGGCTTTTTAGAATTTTTAAAACAGGTTGATGAGAAACAGACTTCTTACAAAGCGCTCAAAGGTCAGGTCACAGGCCCGATTACATTTGGAACTGCGGTCAAGGATGAAGAAGGCAGAGATATATTCTATAACGACCCGCTTCGGGATGCTGCCATAAAAAAACTGGCTTTAAATGCCAGATGGCAGGCTGCTGAATTTGCAAAACGGGGGGCTGTTCCCATCATTTTCATTGATGAACCCGCTCTTGCCGGATTTGGCACTTCCGCATACATAACCATCACCAAAAAAGATGTCACCCAAAGCATTGATGAGATTGCCCAGGAGATTCATGCCCAGAACGGCCTTGCCGGTGTTCATATCTGCGCAAATACCCAGTGGGATATGCTTTTGGATTCAAAAATTGATATCATAAGTTTTGATTCATTCTCCTATTTTGACAGATTTATTCTCTATCCTGAATTGATAAAAACATACCTGCGCCAGGGGAAATTTATTGCCTGGGGTATTGTTCCCACTGATAAAGCAGAAGTGATTGCAGAACAGACAGCAAAAGGGCTTATTGAAAAGCTCAATGATCAGATTAAAGAACTCTCCTCCAAAACAGGAATTGACAGACAGACCATTACAACACAATCTTTTATCACGCCAAGCTGTGGAACCGGATCTCTTGACCTTGATTCCGCAAAAAAAGTTTTAAAACTGACCAGAGAGGTGTCAGATTCAGTCAGATTAGAGTAGCCTTTCAAGGAGTGTTACTGGTTTTCTTTCAGGGCTTCAGCTGAAAAATTTTTTGTACGCCTTTCAATATTTTCAAAATACTTTGGATACGCTTTCTGCATACTATCCAGAAGTGTCTCCCATGGTAAATCTGCAAAACTTCCATGATCCTTTATATACTCCATATGTTTATTGCCTGATTTATCAAAGGGATGGAATATGGAATCCTCTCTGCCGTCAAACTCCAGAGGTTTTACATTGAAATTGTTGCAAAGCTCAAGATTAAATGCAGGCGTTGCCTTTACCCACTGATGATTGAGGAACAACTCGGTAAAGCCGTGATAAAAAAAGGTATCACTCCCCATTAATTCTTTGAGCTTCTCTGTATTCAGATGATTCTGCACATCGGCAAATCCAAGTCTTGCAGGAATCTGCTGGCTTCTTGCACAGGCAGCCAGAAGAATGGCTTTTGCCACACAGTAGCCGTCACCTCTTTTTAAAACGTTGCTTGCCTTCATACTCTCTTTTTCAGGTTCTATGCTGTAGGGGTTATACCTGATACCATCTCTTACTGCATAATAAAGGCTGACTGATTTTTCTAAATCAGTTTGTTTTTTTTTAACATTCTGATTCGCAAATGATATAATTTCAGGATGTTCACTTTCAATAAAATATGTCGGACAAAGATATTTTTCCATTTTTAAAACCGGCTCTCCTTTCAAAATTATCCTATTTTAACACTGTGTCAGGACAAAGGCTGTTGCAGCAAGTACCGCCCACATGATCACTATTTTGCTGACCCATTGATCCGTGAACCGCTTTTCACTGTTTCACTGTTGATGTCTTATCTCGTTTTCTGACGGATTCAACTGCCCCTCCACGCCATTTGATTTCTCAAATTTTCACATTTCTGCATGGGTCTTAATTATTCAGTAAGTGCTTTGAAATAAATATAAAACAACGTAACATTCAAAACCTGACCATGCAATCTTTTTTCAATTCTTGTGTAATATTTGACTAAAACATTTTTGGATGACTATAATTAAATATGACAGCAGGCTGTGACAATCTATTACTCCATATTTGACATTTAAAGATGATGATAAAAGATCAAGAAAAATATGTTGTGCCAAAGAGAGACTCTTTTCTGGAGAACAAAAAGAATACGCTTCTACTGGCCCTGTATGAAAAAAATTATCAAAAAGCAGAACAGCTTACTGATAATATCCTCCAGCACATTAAAAAAACAAAAAAATCAGATGAAACTTCCGAAAAACTGATAAACCAGATGACCTGCCTGATTGAAAAAATTGGCTCTGATATTCAAGACCCTCACTTTCTAAACCTCAAAAAGAGGGCAGATTTCTTAAAAACTTTCACTCTCTCTTCAATCAGACAATCCAGAAATAACATTTCATATGTTGATTTTTCAACCTGGGAAAAAGGAGTTGGTTTAAACCAGGCTCAGAGAAATTTGATCTATAAAACTGTCATGACGTTTCAATTGACAAAAGGGTGCAGTAACTTTTGCAGACGATGCAATGAGTGGGCTCTGCCAGGGATAAGATCACACTTCTCCCTGGATGCCATTCAAAAAATCCTTGCCCTTACGGTTGAACATCAAAACAACGAAATTTCCCTTTACGGCGCTTCTGACCCACTTGACTGGGAAGAGAACAGGAGGGGGAAAAAAAGAGATATAAACTGCATCATCCAGTATTTAAAAAACATACCGCTTGAATACAGTATTTTGACAAAAGTTCCCAGGGGTAAAGCATTCCTATTGGAAAAACTTTTAAAATCAAACAGCAATATTTCAGTGAGCATCACTTCAAAAAACAGACACCGCATACATAAAATAGAGAAGGCCATGGGAAAATCCATCAGCAGACAGCATGATCTGGAAGAACTGCTGATCCCAGCCAGGCTTGACGAGGATTTTATATCCATAAAACCATCCATCACTGACGGATACGGCACTGAAATCACTCCGGATGGGGCTTTTATTATTATCCCGACTTTTACCAGTGCGCTCCATCCTTTGGGTCATAAAAAAATTGCAATCACCCGGGAAACTAATTTTTTCCCAATAAAAAAAACAGGCAGAGATGCCCTGCTTGTTGATTACTTCAAACCGCTCAGAGGCTATAACCTTAAAAATGAAACTCAATATTTAGATTATCTTATTGATGTGCAGGTTGAATCCATTATTCTCGATAATGGTTCTGAAAAACTCACCCCACCTGGTATGAGAAGCATTAAAGAGTATTTTGAAATATTTGAAGAAAAACCAAGACTTCAAAGAAAAAAAATGACCCGGAGTGTATTAAAACGCTTAAAAAAACAGTACCGGCTCAATACAAATTTTAATAACCTGCCTGAAGACAGAATATCTTTATATTTGAAGAAAATAGATACCCATTTTAATCTGTGCAGAAAAGACAGATGTCAGACATTTAAACTGGCAGCCGTATCTTTTTTTCTTAAAGCTGTTTCAGATTATGTGCAAAAAAATCCAGTTAAAACAAAAATCATGACATTTCT
>CAYZCC010000003.1:1760-9847 GCA_964476805.1 uncultured Desulfobacula sp. | reverse complement strand
CTATTAAAAGAGGAGATTGAATATATTTTTAGAACCCATGCTGAAATCTGCAGCAGTGAAACTCCTGAAAATATCCTTAAAAATCCGGAAATTAATTCTTTTGCAGTCTTCAGGTTTTACCTTTTCACCCTGCTTATCCACTCCAATGAAAGGGATGCGGTTACGCTTATTAAAAACACCCCTGCCACATACTGCCCAGCTGCTGATATTTTTATCCACTTTTAAATCAAAAACCAAAATCATGTGGTAATCAATTTGTTGATCTGCCGCCCCAAGTCAGATATGTTTCATGGCTCAAGGATTTTATCAAAGGTGACTTTGGAACATCCTCCATAAACCTTAATGGTGTTGAGCTGTTTAGCGCATCTGGAGAAGAACTCAGGGTATTGCGTGCTACAAAAACCGGACATTTCTATTTGTCACTAACAATACCCTTGTAAATACTTGACAATTGCAGAGAATCAGTATAACGTAAAAAATTTTTAAGATTGTGAAAAGTATTGAAAATATAAGGAGAGTGAAAAAATGTACGCAGTTATCAGAACCGGAGGAAAGCAGTACAAGGTTCATGAAAACCAGATCCTGAAAGTTGAAAAGCTCGAAGCCACCGAAGGTTCTCAGATTGAATTTGATGATATCCTCATGTATTCAGATGGTGAGACCATCACCCTTGGCAGCCCCAATGTTGAAAATGCTTCAGTTAAAGCCCATATTCTTGATCAGGGAAAAGATAAAAAAACAGTGGTGTTCAAGTATAAACGCCGAAAAGGTTTTCGAAGAATGAAAGGCCACAGACAGTTTTATACACAGATAAAAATAGATTCCATTGCCGTTTAAACGCCACGGGCGGACTGAATTGTGCAATGGCCAGCAAGAAGGTCATAAAAGAGTCATAAAATTGAAATGGGTTCTTTTATATAAGAAATAGTAAGGAGAAATCTAATGTCACATAAAAAAGCAGCCGGCAGCAGTAAGAACGGTCGCGACTCAAATGCACAGAGACGGGGCGTGAAAAGGTTTGGCGGAGAAAATGTTGTAGCAGGAAATATTCTGGTAAGACAGGTCGGAACCCGGATTCATCCGGGTCATAACGTCGGCATGGGGAAAGATTTTACCCTCTTTGCCAAAATTAACGGTGTGGTTGCATATGAAAGAAAAGGGCGCCGCAGAAAAAAAGTCAGTGTTTATGAAACGTGAAGTTTGTAGATGAAGCAATTATCACTGTCAGGTCCGGCGATGGCGGTCGCGGATGCACAAGTTTCAGGCGGGAACGTTACATTGAAAAAGGTGGGCCTGACGGCGGCGACGGCGGCGATGGCGGTCATATTGTTCTAAAGAGTGATCAGAGCAAACGCACTCTTTATGATTACCGCCGTCAGAAACTGCTCAAAGCAGGAAATGGTGCGCCCGGCCTTGGCAGTCAGAAACACGGTAAAAACGGCTCAGACTGTACCATCACCCTCCCTCCAGGAACCATCGTCTCCAACATGAATACCAATGAAATAATTGTCGATCTGACCCAATTTGAAGATAAATTTATTATTGCCCGCGGCGGCAAAGGCGGCAGGGGCAATAAAAGATTTGCAACATCAACCAACCGGGCACCCGGATATTCCCAGCCGGGTATTCCAGGAACAGAGCTTAAATTAAAACTTGAACTTAAGCTTCTTGCCGACGTGGGACTTGTGGGTCTGCCAAATGCCGGCAAATCAACGCTCATAAGCCACATATCAGCGGCCCGCCCAAAAATTGCAGACTACCCTTTTACAACACTCACCCCGACCCTTGGCATGGTTGAACCGCCCTTTGGCAAACCCTTTGCTGTAGCAGAAATCCCCGGACTTATTGAGGGTGCCCACCAGGGAACCGGACTGGGCATCAATTTTTTAAAACATATTGAGAGAACCGGAATTCTGGTGCATTTGATTGACTCCTCCCAAATTAACCCGGATTCGCCTCTTGACTCTTTTGACCTGATTAACAGAGAACTCTCCAGCTACAGCAGGACTTTAACAAAAAAAATCCAGATCGTCGCTCTTAATAAAACAGACCTGCCGGACACTCAGGAGGGAATTAAAGCTTTTAAAAACGCCGTAAAAAACTTTAAAGTAATCAGTCTGTCAGCGGTAACCGGGGAAGGCGTAAAAGAGCTGATAAAACTTTTATCCTCACAACTTGTAAAGATAGAATAATGAGTATCGGGCTTTTTGGAGGCACTTTCAACCCTTTTCACAACGGCCATATCAGAATAGTAGAGTATGTCAAAAAAAAATATGGACTTAAAAAAATATTTTTTATCCCTTCTGCAACTCCGCCCCACAAACTTGATATCAATCTGGCCTGTGCCAGTGACAGATTTAATATGGTAAAAACAAGCCTTGAAACCTTTGATGATTTTTTTGTATCAGATAAAGAGTTAACCAGAGAAGGCCCCTCATTTACCATTGATACGATCAATGAATTTAGAAATGAACATGGCGTTAACACAAATTTTTATCTTTTAATGGGGTCTGATGTTTTTCTGGACATTACAACCTGGAAAAAGAAAGATAGAATATTTGAAACCATACCCATTATAATCATGTTACGAGGCCCCTTAAAACATCATGATCTAATCGCCTCTTTTATTGACGAACACATATCAAAAGAGTACATTTTCAACGAAAAGGACACCTGTTTTTTTCACACGACAAAGCAGGAAATAAGGCTTTGCCGTGTACCCAAGATTGACATCTCATCCACCACAATTCGAAGATTAGTAAAAAAGAGGAAACCCATAAAAAACCTTGTGCCGGAAACTGTTGAAAAAATTATTTTAGCAAAGGAGTTGTATAAATGAGTGATCCAATTTCAGATGATCTTAAAAGGTACCTTATTCCCGCATTTAAAAGAAAGTTGAAGTCGATTTCCGCTGTCAGTGTAAAAGGACTCACCTCATATACTGACACAATTATAATCATTGAATCCCGCTCTCTTCGCCAGGTCAACTCAACTGCTGAACATTTAATTAAAGAGTTGAGAAATAAAAATATCAAAACCCTGGGTGTGGAAGGTGTCAAAAACAGTGAATGGGCTCTGCTGGATTATGGCGATACGGTCATTCATATTTTTGAATCCAGGGCCAAATCATTTTTTGATATTGAGGGGTTATGGGCAGATGCACCCAAAATTGATCTGTCAGAGCTTGAAAAACGATATGGCACAAAGGAGAATGAAAATGGCTTCTAAATCAAATCCTGTCAATATCTTAATGATACTTGACGGCTGGGGAATAAATCCCAAAAAAGAGGGGAATGCTTTTGCCCTTGCCAACACCCCTTTTTTAGACTCCCTGATAAATGATTTCCCAAACTGCAAACTTGAATGTTCAGGCAGTGCTGTAGGACTTCCAGAAGGAACCATGGGCAACTCTGAAGTCGGCCACATGAACATCGGTGCCGGCAGAAAAGTTTTACAGGATTTTGTAAGAATCAATAAGGCAATTAAAGACCGCTCATTTTTTCAGATTCCTGAACTGAAAAATACAATGAAGAAGATTAATCGATCAGAAAGAAGTCTCCACCTGATTGGACTTTTGTCAGATGGGGGGGTTCACTCTCACATCTCCCATCTTTTTGCCCTCATTGATATGGCAAAACAAAACCATATTAAACATCTTTTTATTCATCCTATTTTAGATGGAAGGGATACGTCACCCAAAAGTGGAATAAATTTTATAAGACAGCTGCAGGATTATCTGAAAAAAGCAGACTGCGGTCAAATAGCCACCATCACAGGCCGTTTTTGGGCCATGGACCGGGATACAAGATGGGATCGTGTACAAAAAGCATATAATCTCTACACCAAAGGTGAAGCGAAAATTGAAAAAGATCCTATAAAGGCTGTCCAGAAAGCATATGATGCAGATCAAACAGACGAATTTATCGAGCCCCTTTTTTTCTATGATGACAACCAGGCACAGGCACAATCCTCTCCCCAGGGTATCATTCAAGATGGAGACGGCATCATCTTTTTTAACTTCCGGGCGGACCGGGCAAAAGAGATAACAAGGGCGTTTACCGAAAAAAGGTTCAAAGAATTTACAAGGGATAAAATATGTAACCTCTCCAGTTTTGTATGCATGACCCGGTATGAGGAGAATTTTAATCTGCCGGTTGCTTTTAGGCCACAGCATCTGGATAACATTCTCGGCAAAATATTGAGCAAAAACAGTATCTCTCAACTCAGGATTGCTGAAACTGAAAAATATGCCCATGTGACCTATTTTTTTAATGGCGGTGATGAAAATATTTTTCCTGAAGAGAAAAGAGAACTGATCCCTTCTCCCAGGGATGTTGCAACCTATGATAAAAAACCGCAGATGAGTGCTTTTCAAGTGGCTGACAAAACTTGTGAAAAAATTGATTCAAAGGAGTTTCAATTTATAATATTAAATTTTGCCAATATGGATATGGTAGGCCATACCGGTGTTATAGAAGCTGCAGTGAAAGCCTGTGAAACCGTGGACAGATGCGTACAGCAGGTGGTACAGGCAGTATGGGAAACGGGCGGGACCGCTGTTATAACTGCAGATCACGGAAATTCAGAACAGATGATTGCAGATGACGGCTCCCCCCACACAGCACACACCTTAAATCCTGTACACCTGATACTTGCAGGAGACCGGTTTAAAAACGCTTCTATAAAGAACGGAATACTGGGAGATATTGCACCCACAATTTTGAAAATTTTAAATATTACACAGCCCGCTGAAATGACAGGAACACCTTTGATATGAAAATGGTAAAATCATTAAAATACCAACCCCTGGATAAAAAAAAAGATACGAGACCCTCACTATTTAAGCTCTTGGTACCTCTTTATTACAGTGCTTACAAAGTTTAGCCCTCTTTTTAATAATCTCTGCACAAAAAGGGCATTCACGGGTATAGTGTCTTTCGTGCAGCTGGGCTATGGCACACTCGACGGCCTGTTTTAGTACAGGCGTCGGAAAATTATGATTCATCAGGTGTTCTGCTGCCGTGTCATCGCCGAGTTCCCCAACCATATCAGCAGCTTTGAGCCGCGCTTTGGGAGGAGTATTCGAGTCAAGGCATATCTTTAATATCTCATCCCAATCCTTTGAGATATAGTATTCTGTTAAAATTGAAAAACTCTTTTTTAACAGCTCTTTTTTTTCCTCTTCACGAATCAGGGTTTCATCGTCCAGTTTTCCTCCCTGGGCTCCCATGGGACTGAATACAGACATATATTCAAAGTTATTTCTACCCGGTTCAACATAACATCTATAGGATGCCCTTTTTGACATTGTTTCATCAAGATGATCCCAGCCCTGTCTATAACTCTGACATTTATCATTAAAGCAGACAAAAAGGTATGGCGTTCCCCAGCCAAGCCCGTCACTGAAATTAATGGGAGGCGCCTCCCACAATATCATATGGGTATTGCAATCAGGGCAGAGGGGTTTGTCCATCTTTATATATTTTTCAAGGAGCTCTTCCTTGGTCTCAAAGGCCATGGTTCCATCTCCATTAACAAATTTGTTCAAATACCACGCGCAAAAAAATTTTAACCCCAGTCATACCAGTCGTATGTGAGCATAAAGTTCCTCTTCGAGCCCGAGGGTTAAAATTTTTTCCCAACGCCATCATTTGGATAAATCAGCGGTTTTCAGTCAGCACTATTTAGAAAAATTATTCAACAACTGCAAGCACATCTCCCTTGGCAACAGAGTCTCCACTTCCAAAATTAATGGCTGATATGACTCCGCTTACAGGTGCGGGAAGAGAGTTCTCCATTTTCATGGCCTCGATGACAACAATGGTTTCCCCTTCACTGACAGAATCCCCCTTATTTTTTTCATACTTGATGACCATGCCCGGCATGGGTGCCGTTACAGAAACGCCAGCGCCTGAAGGCGCAGACTCTTTTTTGGGTTCAGGTTCGGGTTCTGCCTCTGGTTTGGCAGCAGGTTGGGCTGGCGCCGGCGCCGGGGATGCCTGAGTCGCCGGGAATGCCGCTCCAGGCGGCGGGAATGCCTGAGGCGCTGCATAGGTAATAACCGGGCTGCCTCCCACTTCATCAACACCCACTTCAAAATATTCACCTTCAATAAAGACATTAAATGTGCGAGTATTTTCACCCTTTTCAGGAATTCCCTGAACCGCTGATTTTTCAACAAGTTCCCCTTTTTTTGCCATCTCAACCATCCGGTCCTGTTTTTTTACATCTTCAAGTGTGATGGGTTTCATACTTTCAGGCACCTGCTCCTTTCCATATTTGCGCATGAGATATTTTTTACCGGTCACCGGAAAAAGGGTATAGACAATCAGATCTTCATCATCTGCTGCAAGGCTTCCGATCTCTTTTTTTGCCTTTTCAAGTTCAGGTTGAAGCACCTCTGCCGGTCTGCAGGTTATGGGTTCTTCTCCTCTTTCATAATTTTTTAAAGCTTTTTTCTGCACCTCTTTATCGATGGGTATGGTTGTTTTTCCATAAAGACCGTAGCAAAGATCCTTTACCTGGGCCGTGATCATTTTATAGCGTTCATCCGGGGTGTCAAAGAGCACATTGTTAACAGTCTGGGTGCCCACTATCTGGCTTGTGGGGGTGACAAGGGGGATCTGACCCAGCTCTTTTCTAACCCTGGGAAGCTGTTTGTAGACTTCACTAATTTTATCAAGAGAATCCATCTCTTTGAGCTGGTTCACAAGGTTGGAAAGCATGCCGCCGGGGGTCTGATGTAAAAGAACATTGATATCAATACCAGAGACTTTACTGTCATCAAGAAGATGTTTGTACTTGGGCATGATCTCTTTTTCAAAAATGTCATTAATCTCCACAAGGGCATGGATATCAAAACCTGTATCCCTGTTTGTTCCCAGAAGAGACATGACAAATGGTTCAAGTGCTGCATGGGATGTTCTGTAGGCATAGGGGGTCATGCAGGTATCGATAATATCCACGCCTGCTTCAACCGCCTTGAAATGGGAAAGCGGTGACATGCCTGACGTAAAATGGCTGTGAAGATGGATCAGGGGGGTGACCTTCTCTTTTAAGGCTTTGACAAGTTCATAGGCATCATAGGGTGCAATCAGTCCTGCCATATCTTTAATGCAGATACTGTCGGCTCCCATAGCTTCAAGATCTTTTGCCTTCTGCAGGTAGTAGTCAAGGTTGTAGACTTTTCCGCCCAGTCTTGGTTCCGTCAGTGTATAGCATATACACCCCTGAAAATGTGCGCCGCACTCTTTTATAGCAGGAACAACCGCTTCAAAATTACGATAATCATTGAGCGCATCAAAGGTTCTGAAGATATCCATGCCGTTATCAACAGCCCTTTTAACAAACAGGTCTGCAACATCATCGGCATAGTTTCTGTAACCCACCAGGTTCTGCCCTCTTAAAAGCATGGATAACTTGGTTTTCTTAAAATATCTTTTAAGCGTCCTGAGTCTCTCCCAGGGATCTTCTCCAAGAAATCTGTGCATGGTGTCAAAGGTGGCACCTCCCCACACCTCCACTGCCCAGAACCCGATTTCATCCATTTTTTCTGCAACAGGTATCATATCCTCTGTTCTTCCCCTTGTTGCAAAAAGGGACTGGTGACCGTCACGCAGTGATAGATCCTCTATTTTAAGTGGATTTTCAGCCTTGGGCCGTTCCTTGTCATAATTTATATCTCTCATTTTAACCTGAGTGTGCTCTGTCATTGATCCTCTCCTGAATATTTATTGTTTCTGTTTAGTGCCCGACCGAAAACCTGAAAATTTGTCCAGACACTATTTACACATTCTAAGTTGTATCATTGTATTGGCCTGCATCTGTGTCTGCCGTCCTGAAATACCCCAGAAATTGACAGGTTGAACCATTTTATTCCAGTGTGACCCAACTTTATCCACAGATTCAAGATCCCCTGCTGCGTGAAAAGCGGCTGCCTCCTCTGAAGTTTTAATATATGTGAATACAGCAGACATGGCGGCTGCAAGTTTTTTTTTATCCATAAATACGATCCTCTGTTTTCCTGTTTCTTGTCTCCAGTTTCTACTCTCTTGTCTCTAGACCGGAATATTCCCATGTTTCTTGGC
>CAYZCC010000003.1:0-1750 GCA_964476805.1 uncultured Desulfobacula sp. | reverse complement strand
TTTCTTAGCCGGTCTTGATTCTCTTTTTGTTGCAATCGATTCAAGGGCATCAATAAGTCTCGGCCTTGTCTCAGAAGGCACAATCACTGCATCAACATATCCCCTGGCTGCTGCACAATAGGGGTTGGAAAATGTATCATTATACTCATCTATTTTTTCCTTTCGCTTTGCAGCAGGGTCATCAGAATTTTTAATCTCCCTTGCATGGATGATATTGGCTGCGCCTTCAGCTCCCATTACAGCAATCTCAGCACTCGGCCATGCAAAGGCCATGTCTGCACCCAGATGTCTGGAACACATTGCAAGATATGAACCGCCGTAATCCTTTCTTGTAACCAGCAGCAGTTTGGGGACGGTGGCCTCTGAATAGCACCATAAAAGTTTGGCACCATGGCGGATAATACCGCCCCACTCCTGGTTACTTCCGGGCAGATATCCTGGAACATCGGCGATGGTAAGCATGGGAATATTAAAAGCGTCACAGAACCTGATAAATCTTGTGGCTTTGTCAGAAGCATCAATATCAAGGCACCCTGCAAGAAAATTGGGCTGATTGGCAATAATACCGATTGAACGTCCGTTAAGTCTTGCAAAACAGATGACAATGTTTTTTGCAAAGTATTCATGGGGTTCAAAAAATATGTTGTCATCCACAATGGATTTAATAACATCCTTTATATCATATGATCTGTTGGGGTTGTCTGGAATGATTGAATCCAGTGATTCATCACTGCGGCCGGGATCATCTGCAGGCGGAACAAATGGAGGGTCTTCCATATTGTTGGAAGGAAGATAGGAGAGCAGTTTTTTTATCTGATCAATGGCATCTTCATCAGATTCACAGGCAAACTGCGCCACACCTGATTTTTCATTGTGGGCCATGGCACCGCCAAGATCTTCAAAGGTGACCTCCTCACCGGTTACCGCTTTAATTACATTGGGTCCTGTAATAAACATATAGCTTTTCTCTTTGACCATGAAGATAAAATCTGTCATGGCAGGAGAGTAGACAGCGCCGCCGGCTGTGGGACCCATTATTGCAGAAATCTGCGGGATAACACCGGATGCTGCTGAATTCCTGAAAAAGATCTCTCCATAACCGGAGAGCGCATCAATTCCCTCCTGGATTCTGGCGCCGCCTGAGTCATTTATGCCAATAATGGGAACACCTGATTTTAAAGCCATATCCATGACCTTACAGATTTTTTTGGCCTGCATCTCTCCTAAAGAACCCGCCCTTGCAGTAAAATCCTGGGCATAGGCAAAAACAACTCTGCCGTCTATTCTGCCATGTCCTGTCACAACGCCATCTGCAGGAATCTCAATGTTTTCCATGCCAAAGTTAGTACACCGGTGGGTGACAAACATATCAAGTTCTCTAAAGCTGCCCTTGTCAAACAGAATATCAAGTCTCTCCCTGGCATTGAGTTTGCCCTGATCCTTTCGTTTTGCAAGGGCTTTTTCTCCACCCATTCCCAAAATCTGCTTCTCTTTTTCTTTCAGCTCCTGAATTTTATCTGCCGTTGCACCCATAATCTATAACCTCTCTTTATAAATAATTTTTAATTTTGTATTTTAAAATTTTAAATAAAAAACCGCCATGCACAAAACCACTCCTCAGGGTGAACATCCCGAGGGCACCCAATGCATTGAGTTTTAATCCTTATTATCATAACAATTTCGGCCAATATTAATTCAGAGGGAGTCTGTTGTCAATAATTGTTTATAATAAGTAAATATAATCTCCTGC
>CAYZCC010000002.1:25163-35072 GCA_964476805.1 uncultured Desulfobacula sp. | reverse complement strand
TTTCCAAAGCCTGCGATGGAAATCATATCTTTAATATCCGCAATATCATCCTTGATGGAAGAAGATATATGGTCCTGCTTAAAATCTGAGCCGGGTTGCTTTTCTGCAGGTTTTACATTCGTACATCCCGGGACTGACGCTTCAACCTCGAACATCATTCTCTCATTTTTTGAATAGGGTCCATGGGATTTTGGAGGAATCTTTCTGGTACTTAAAATCATTGCATCAGATCCCAGTTCCTGTTTAATATCTGATATGGCCTGTTGAATATTGTGTGCTCTATAAATTTTTTTACTCATTTATCAAACTTACCTTTCCACTTGCCTGCAAATTAATATCATCCACTATTTCTGCATGGGATACAACCATAACAGCCGGTAAAGAGGGTTCAATCAATTTTCTTACATGGCGGCGCAAACCTGGTGTTGTCATTATAACAGGCTGTGTATTAACGGCGACCTGCTGTTCCACCTCTTTTGAGACTGCTTGAACAATCTCTTCTACCAAACCTGGATCAAGGGTCAGATAGGATCCATGTTCAGTGCGTTTTATATTCTTTGTCAGTGTCTCTTCCAGATTTCTATCAAGGGTTGTCACCTTCAGTACTTTACCCTCCTGAAGGTAAGGGGCAATCATCCCTTTGGCGATTCTCTGCCTGACATATTCGGTTAAAAGATCTGGATCTTTACCCATGGGTGCAAAATCTGCCAAAGTTTCCACAATGGTGAGCATATCCCTGATGGATATTCTATCTCTTAATAAATTCTGAAGCACCTTTTGAACCACACCAAGACTCAGAAGATTTGGAATCAGTTCCTCCACAGCCTTGGGGTTTGTTTTGGCGAGATTATCCATCAGATGCTGTACATCCTGCCTTCCAAGAAGATCATAGGCATTATTTCTCACAATCTCTGTCAGATGTGTGGCGATGACCGTTGAATTATCCACAACAGTATATCCTGCAAATTTTGCCTCCTCCTCACGATCTGTCGGAATCCATTTTGCCGGCAGATTAAAGGCGGGTTCTGTGGTGTCTATTCCCTCGATATCCTGGGCTGTTCCACCTGGGTCCATGGCAAGGTAATGATTCGCCATCAGCTCAGTGCTGTCCGTTTCCACTCCTTTAATCATCAGTCTGTATTGTGCCGGATTGAGATTCAGATTATCACGGATGTGTATTGGCGGGATAATAATTCCCATCTCTGTGGCAAACTGTCTTCTGATAGCCCTTATTCTTCCAAGCAGTGTACCATCCTGCTGTTTATCCACAAGAGGTATCAATCCATATCCCACTTCAAGTTCAATAATATCAAGGTTTAAAAGATGATCTACATCTTCAGGAGCTGCGGCTGCCTCCTCTTCCACCTGTGCCTGCTCCTGAGCACGTTTTTCCTCGTCACTTGCCTCTTCCTCTCTTAAAAAATACCAGGCCAGGGTTCCCAATACCATCCCCAGAGTCATAAATGGTATGGAGGGCAGACCCGGTATAAGCCCCATGCAGAAAATAATTACCGAGCCTACAAAAACAGGGGTTGAGCTTGAAAGAAGATGCCTTGCAAACTCTTTGCCCATCTTCATCTCAGAGCTGGATCTTGAAACAAGGAGACCTGCAGCTGCTGATATTAAAAGAGCCGGAATCTGTGATACAAGGCCATCACCCACTGTTAACAGAGTATAGTTTGTCAACGCTTCTTTCATCTCCATGCCCTGTTGAAGAACACCAATAACAAACCCGCCCACTATATTAATCAGGGTGATGACAATACCGGCAATGGCATCACCACGAACAAACTTTGAAGCACCATCCATGGCACCATGGAATTCAGATTCTCTGGCAATGGCTTTTCGCCGGTCTCCTGCCTCAATTTCATCTATCATTCCTGCATTAAGATCAGCATCAATGGCCATCTGTTTCCCTGGCATGGCATCAAGAGTAAATCTTGCAGCAACTTCAGCTATTCTGCCTGCACCTTTGGTAATCACCATAAAATTGATCAAAACAAGAATCGTAAAAATCACCAGACCCACAACATAATTCCCCCCCACAACAAAACTGCCAAAAGATTGAATAATTGCGCCTGCTGCAAGAGGCCCCTCACTACCGTGTAAGAGGATCAGTCGGGTGGATGCCACATTTAAGGAGAGACGAAACAGCGTCAATACAAGCAGAAGGGATGGGAAAATAGCGAATTCCAGGGGAGCCGTTGTGTACATGGTCGTAATCAATACAACAATGGCAAAAGAGATATTCAATGCAAGAAAAAAATCAAGAACAATGGGATGCAGGGGCAGTATCATTGCCATTAAAATACCAATAAAGGCCACCACCATCAATATATCTGAAGATTCTCTTTTTACGACTGCAAACAAACCTGTTTCTGCTACTGCCATTTAACTCCAATCTTAAAAAATATTTGACACAAACCGCCAAATTATTGTCGTAAATTTACAACTCTTTCCCCTTTAGTTTATAAACATAAGCCAGTATCTCCGCTACGGCCTGGTAGAGCTCACTGGAAACTTCTTCGCCTATATCTACACTACTATACAAATTTCGAGCCAACTGCTTATCTTCAATAAGAGGGACATCATTCTCTTTTGCAATCTTTCTGATATTTTCTGCAATGGGCCCGGCGCCTTTAGCAAGTACAGAAGGGGCATCCATTGTTTCACTCTCATATTTCACAGCAACGGCAAGACGGGTTGGATTTGTTACAACCACATCAGCATCCGGCACATCAGCCATCATTCTCTTCCGGGCTGCTTCCTTCTGGAGCTGCCTGATCCTGGATTTGACCATTGGATCTCCCTCGGTCTGTTTGGTCTCGTCCTTAACTTCTTTTTTAGTCATTTTCTGCTCATCAAGAAATCTCCACCTTTGATAGGCATAATCCAGTACCGCAATAACAAGCATAATTAAACAAACTTTTATAAATATCCAGAATGAGATTTTAAGTATAAAAAGTAGAATATAACCGGTACTGTGGTCATACAGTTTTGATATCTCTGTCAGCTCTGATTTAATGGAATAGTAGGCGACCATTGAAATAACACCGACTTTAAGCAGGGTTTTTACAAATTCTACAACCGCCCTTGAAGAAAATTTCTGTTTAAACCCATTAATGGGATTCAGCTTGGATAGTTTTGGCTCAACCACTTTCCATGATATTACAAATCCCACCTGGGCAAAATTTGCAAGCAGAGCAACGATGATAATTGGAATCATCACTGGAACCAGGGTAAAAATAACCTTCTCTATATGAAAGGCGAGAAGCCTGACGACTTCAAGATGGTTTATGAGAGGAATTTTTGTAAAATTAAAATTAAAATGGAATACTGAAAGAAGATTTTTATAAATATAAAATGCTGATGCATACAAAGCAGTGACTCCTGCCACAAGAACAAAAACAGAGGGGATCTCAATACTTTTTGCTACCTGCCCCTCTGCTCTCGCCTTGGAAAGTTTACGTGGCGTCGGCGCCTCGGTTTTTTCTCCACCACTTTCCGGATCTTCAGCCATACGCTGTTATCCTCCACCCACATAAAAAAGAAAATACATCAATAACTCTTTAAAATCTGAGACATAGCTTCGCGTAATAATAATTATGATTTGAAGGGAGAGTCCAAAAAGAGTCAGGCCTGCAATAATTTTCAGGGGAAATGCTACAATCATTACATTCATCTGGGGGGAAAATCTGGCAACCAGCCCAAACCCCACACTGACAAAAGCCAGGGACGCGATAACCGGCGCACCAATTTTGATCGCAAGAAGAAAAAGCTGGGAACCCAGCTCTATGAACTTTACCATCATTGCATCCTGCATCATAAAAAATCCCATGGGTACCAGTTTAAAACTGTCAATTATTGCCATAAACATCATGTGGTGGCCATTGAGCAGAAGGAAGATAATAACGCACACCCAATACCCGAGTTGATCCATAATTGACACATTGGCTCCAGTCTGGGGATCAATTACGTTGATCATTGCAAATCCCATCTGGAACCCTATGATCTGCCCTGCAAGCTGTACAGAAGCAAAAAATATTCTCAAACACAACCCAAGTGTCAGGCCGATCATTGCCTCGGCTGCAATGAGCAGTCCTGTTGCAATCGCACTCATGGGAAACCTTGAAAGATCGATGTCAACCACTGAATACATTAACAGAGAGACCACAAGGGCAAAACCCATTTTAAGCCGGTTGGGAAAAACAGTTGAAGAGAAAACAGGAAACATGAAAAGCAGGATGCTCACTCTTATTAAAACAAGCATAAAAGTTCTGAACTGTACAGGATCTATGACATTGAGTATATTCATGAAGCATACTCTCCTACCTGATATACATGGGAATGTTTTCCAGAATATTTACAGTAAAGGTTGTCAGTTTTTCCAGCATCCATGGTGCTGCAAATAGAAGCCCTAAAAAAACGGCTATAATTTTGGGCACAAAGGTAAGGGTCATCTCCTGAACCTGGGTAACCGCCTGAAAAATACTTACAATCAACCCTGCCAGCAGCCCGAGGCCCAGCATGGGCATCGCAAGATATATGGTCAACATGATCGCCTGCTTAGCAAATTCAACAACAAATTCAGGACTCATTTTTATACTCCAAAACTTTTTAATAAAGAGCCTGAAATTAAATGCCACCCATCGACAAGAACAAACAGCATCAGCTTAAACGGCAGAGAGATCATAATGGGAGGCAGCATCATCATACCCATGGCAAGGAGCACAGAGGCCACCACCATATCTATTACAAGAAAGGGTATATACAAAACAAAACCGATAATAAAAGCGGTCTTAAGCTCGCTGATCACATAGGCTGGAATCAGTACCAGCAGAGACACCTCATCTCTTGTTTCAGGTTTTTTCATATCCGCTTCTTTTACAAAAAGTGCAAGATCAGTTTCCCTGGTATTCGTCAGCATGAATTTTCTAATGGGCTGTTGTGCCTGTTCAAAGGCTTTTTCATAGGTAATTTTTCTTTCAAGATATGGATTTAGAGAGTTATTGTAGACATCTTGAGCAACCGGTTTGATGATAAAAAAGGTCATAAATAGAGCCAGACCTATAATCACCTGGTTGGGCGGGCTTGTCTGGGTTCCCATGGCCTGTCTTAAAAAGTGGAAAACAACAACAAGTCTTGTAAAGGGAGTCATCAAAATCAAAATAGCCGGTGCCAGTGCAAGAATGGTTAAAAGGGCAATAATTTCAAGAACAACAGCAACCTCTTCAGGCGTTGTAACGGTTTCAACATTTAACTCCAAAGATGGAATAGGAAATGGAACAGCCAGAGCTGACGTACTGACACCCATCAAAAAAAAGCAGACCAGGCAGATTACTTTTGTTCTCATATGCCTTCCTTTTTTTTAGAGTGGGTGAAAGATATGGAATCTTCCCTGATTTTAGATGATCTGCCAAGTTTTTGATATAGAAAGTCCTTGAAATTTATAGGAACTTCACTGTTCTGAAGTGAAAAATCCATATCGGTATCAATGGAAGAAATTTTTGAAATATGGGTGGGAGTCACACCGACAAGTATGGTCTCACCAAGGGCATCGATTAATACAAGTTTTTCTTTGGGTGAAAGATGATGAATGGAGAGGACTTTAATAAAATCCTGACCGCCTTTGACTCCTTTTGCTGTGAAAAATTTTCTTGCAAGGTAAAAAAAGAGGACAATCCCTGCCAGAACCAGAAACAACATGGAAAATGTTTTGATAAAGGCAAACCATATATCTGTTGATGTGTTCATTCTTCTGCTGCAAGGGACTTCACCCTGTCTATCGGAGTGATGACATCTGTAAGCCTGACCCCGAATTTCTCATTGACTACAACCACCTCTCCTTTGGCAACCAGCTTGTGATTTATATAAACTTCCAGGGGTTCTCCGGCAAGTTTATTCAACTCAATAATTGTTCCCTGTCCCAGTTGAAGAAGATCATTGACCAGCATTTTTGTTTTCCCAAGCTCCACAGAAAGCTCAAGAGGAATATCAAGGATAAAATCAAGGTTCATCTCACCCTGTCCCTGCTCCGCCATCTCTTCAGGAGTCTTCTCCAGAATTTCTGATTCCTGGGTGTTTTCATCACTCTCTTCATTTTCTAATTTTCCATTTTCTTCAGCCATTTTTTATTCTCTCAATTTATTATTTATGAAAAAATTGAATTGAAGTTAACACTTCAAAACACCAGGGCTCCTGCACAGAAATTAATCTTCATAATCTGTTATTATTCTATCTTTTATTTTAAACGCCTGAAACCCTCTCTGCACACCTGCATATCCTGTTAATTTTTCAAGCCCGTCAACATAACATGTCAAAGGTTCACTGGCAGAATTATCCAGCTTTATAACATCTCCCTTCTGCATATAAATAAGTCGCTCACCACTTATTTCAGCCCTTCCCAATTGGATTCTCATATCAACTGTAGAATTTAAAATTACATCTTTAATTACTCTGTGCCAGTTTGTATCTATCTCTTCAATCTCAGCATGGACTCCGGATGACAATTTTTTTCTCAGTGGTTCAATCATGGAATAGGGGTAACATACAATCAGACTCCCTACCGCTTGTTCAAATTCTATCTCAAAACGTGTGACAATAACGAAATCCGTTGGTAAAACAATCGCAGTAAACTGAGGATTCATTTCTGACCGGGTCAATGTCATTTTTACAGGTTCAATGGGTGCCCAGGAAGATTGAATGTTAGCCAGAACTGCAACGACAGCCTTTTTTACCATGACCACTTCAATGGTGGTAAATTCTCGCCCCTCCACCTTGGCTTTGCCAAGGGTTTCGCCGCCAAAAAATGTATCAATTAAATTATAGACCAGTTGACTTTCAAAAACAATTAAACCATGACCCCGCAAAGGTTCCATACGAAATACATGGAGACTTGTAGGAACCGGCAGGTTTCTTACAAATTCAGAGAATTTCAATGTGTCAAAAGGATTGGCGCTGACATGCACATTGGTTTGAAGCAGAGAAGATAGAGTGGCCCGCACTTCCCTTGCAAGCCTTTCATTAATGACATCAAAGGTTGGCATTCTTGCCCGAACCACCTTATCCTGGCTTGTAAAGTCATATGTTGTAATGCCTTCAACAGGTTCGGGTTTTTCAACAACTTTTTCAACTTCAACTTCACCTGAATCCAGCCCGTCTAACAGGCTGTCAACTTCATCTTGTGATAATATTTCACTCATAGTCTGATCACTGCATTATAAAATGTGTAAAATAGATATTTCTAACCAATAATTGCGGAAAAATTGAATTGATACGTTCGAGCAAATTATATTTAAGAAGGATTTTTCCCTCAGGATTTCTTAGTTCAAGCCACGTCATTTCCTGCAACTGACTTTTGATAATATCCCTGATCCTGCTTTCCATGGTATAAATCTGTTCTCGAAATTTTGGGTCTGCCAGTTCAAGAGACAGATTCATTGAGACCAGACCCATGGTTGAACTTGATTTAAGGGGGATTCGTTCAAAAGGTTCAAGTTCAACAATATCTTCAAAAACAATCGCCTGTTCATGTGCCGCTGTCTCTTCAGCCATTTTTTGTCCATCAATTCCAGCCGCCGGTTCATCTATAGGATCGGTTTTAAAAAAGAAAAACCATGCCCCTGCAGAGAGGACTATCAACAAAACAAAAGAGATCGAAACCATAATGACTGTTTTTTTTGATTTAAATATTTTTTGCCCCCCCCCTGTTATTTTTCCAGACAGTTTTTTTTTTGAAGACGCTTCTGCAGGTTCTTTTATATCATTTTCCACACTATCTTCAGTCACAGCAGCTCCTGATATTAAACAGTTAAATATTTCTCTATATGGTTAAATATTGTTGTTCTACATGATGGAAAAGCAATCCTTGTGCCAAAGCACTGCGTTGTCGATTTCCAAAAACATCGTAACAAAAATAAATGCCTTAAATGCCAGTATAAATATACTCTACAGAATTTGCAAAATATTTTCTTATATAGGATCGTTTGAAAATTGTTAAAATAATTGGAGTGACTGGGTTAAAAGAGTGTCAGTGACAGGGATGAAACGTCAGAAATATGACAGACGTCTATATTATGAGTTATGAGCCATAAGATTTGAGAGTTGCACAGCATTATCCTCACCACTTACACCTTATACGTTATCGTTACGGCTGATAAGTGCCATATTAATCGAGGTTAGTGAAGAGTGGGAAATATGGTTCCTTTATGCCACTAAATGTACAGACCCTTTCTGTTCTGAAGCTTCTATGAAACCTGTGGAAATATTTAAGATTTCAGGGTTCACTGAATTTGACAAGAATTTTTCTCGATTCTTATTACGCCTGTTAAAGTCCCCTGCCTGATTTTTTGCATCTGCCATGGATTGCCTGAAATCACTGCTCATATAGACCTCAAAACGCTCAAGATTAACACCTGAATTTGATAAAACAGTTCTAAGATCATTTACACTGGAAGCCAGCACTTCTCTTGCTGCACTATTTTCAGTGATCACATTAATTTTGATATGACTCCCTGTATTATCTATAGAGATTAAAAGCCGTCCAAGCTCTGGAGGTTTTAACTGAATTCTTAATGTGTTTTCACCCTGATTGATTGCCCGTACAAGACTTTTACTAACCTGCTGGCTCACAAAGTTTGGCAGGTTTTTCAATGATGGTTTTGTTTTTAAAATATTCAAGCTTGATTGCGTATCATTGGTTTTGGCATCCAGAGTTAAAAATTGATTTTTATCTAAAACCCTGTTTCTTTCGGATTCCATCTGTTTGAGGAACTCTCTGGTATTCAATGTCTGATTTTTTGCTCCAATCGCAGTGTTACCTCTCTCATTCAATAAAAATTCCACTCCTTTAAATTCATTTTTTATTGAAGTCCCAATTTTACCCTCCGCAGTTTTTCCCAGAACAGATAATTTACTTTCACTGTTTTTTGATTGACCAGACATAAAAAATCCTCTATTCCCAACTATCTCTTTCCCCGGTATCAGTAATTGATTTTTAAACTGATTTTTAATCTGACTTTCAGAAAATTCAAAAACCTGAAATCTGCTTTCCTGGTTTTTAAATTTCAATCCTTTAAACAACGCTTCAAGAAGTGCCAGAGATTTTTCATTTGTCACTGATTTCTGGTCATCAGAGTCGAACCCCATGAGTTTGTCTTGCGGCTGTGATATTTTTGATCGCAGCGTTTCAAGAAATCCAACCAGATCTGAAAGATGAAGGGAAGATCTTGCTGAAGCGTTTTTTTCAAAACCCATCTGCTCTAACAACAGTTTGAAATTTTCATCATTTTCCGGGGTTCTGTATTTATTACCCTTGTAAAATGACTCTTTTTGCAGATCTTGGAGTTTCTCAATTATAAAATCAAGATCTAATCCCTTTCCACTGATCTCTGCATGGGTTAATATTTCAGAAATTCTCTGCTTTGGAATTGTTAATGAATTCATTAACGATTCCAAAAAAGGAATTGTTGAAACTTCAAGATAATTCTCACTGCTGTCTTCTTTAAATGATGTGTTTTCAACTTGAAGATCAAAAAGCTTATCAAAAAGATCTTCCAGGGATATATTTCCCTTTTCCTGATCATCCAGAAGATCTGCCAGCAGTCGATTGATATCACTCTCTTTAAACCCTTCCTGCATCAACATTTTTTTCAATATCCCAAGGCCATCCCTATCTATTGAAGCTTTTTTCAAATTATGATTTGAGAGCATTAAAAAAGAATTTTTTAATTCAGAGACAAAACCGATCCCTTTTTTATGTTTTAATTTTTCTGATAAAGAATATATAAGTTTCTCAGAACCATTATTATTGGAATCAAATTTTACATGATGGTAGCCATATCCTTTTGAGTTGTCATTACTTTTGAGTAGCTTACTTAATTTTTCATCAAACTGCGGTTTTGGATCGTA
>CAYZCC010000002.1:18776-25153 GCA_964476805.1 uncultured Desulfobacula sp. | reverse complement strand
AAAATTGTTTAACTATTTAAAAAAAACATCTGAAGCTAAAAAAAGCAATGACCATGCCATTGATCTATCATGACTTGATTAACTTTTAAATTCAATATGTTACGATATCTGATTAGCGTACAGCAGCGTGTTTTAAAACTCTATTTGGAATATATTTCCGGTAGGACTTCAATTTCAGGGGAAAATATTACCGATAAGGAGGGATCCATTCTACTGCTTTCTTTTAAAAACAAGACGTTCACTTATTTTCGCAGCTTTGGAGCTGTCCACATAGGATAAAATCTGGGAAGCAGATGCTTCCCGCATTCTTAAGAAAATCTCCTGTGCCACCTCAAGTTTCATTTCATCCACAATTGAAGCCGCATCTTTAGGTTTCATCCCAGCGTACATCTTTACGAGTCTTCCAATCTTATTTTCATATGCCGCTTCCTTCTCCTGCTGCCGCTGGCTTTTCTTTTTAGCAAGAAGTTCCATATCTTCTTTTATCTGTTTTTTTAAGGCTTTTAAATTCTCAAGTTTCTCATCAATCTGCTCTTCAAATTTTTCAAGCTCTTTTTTTGCCTGGACAAGACTCTCCTGCTTTTTATCAATGGATGTTTTCTTGTCTTCAAGCCCTCGCAATACAACCTTTGCAGGATCTGGACATTCAGGACATTCAGGACATGGGTTTTCCTCACCCGCTTTTATATCTTCCTTCTTTTTCTCTTTTTTTTCATCGGCTGCAAAGGCATCTATTCCCCCTGTAAAAAAGGAGTAATTTTTATATTCAAAAGAGTGAAACCCTGTGAGACAAAAAATGTAAACTCCTATATAAATTAATATTTTTTTATATTGTCTCATTGGATTTTACCCTTGCTGTTTTGATGATTACAGTTTCATCTAACTCTTTTTGCTCAGTTTTGATCATTTCCTGATCATATCTTGATTTTATTTTTTTCTTGAACAGTTCCATGGCTTTTTTATCAACACTTTTTTTCTTTAACTCCAGCAGTTTTTCCCTTAATATTTTATTTAACTCAATTTTTTTTAATTCCTCATCTTTGATAGTGGTTTGTACAGAGTCAAGAAAATCATTATACTGCCTGAATGTCGAGGCATTGACACCTTTATTGATAACGCTTTCCATCTCATCGGCATTTTTCTCCCATATCTGTATCAGGTCAAAAATCTGCTTTTCACAATTTGTTACATTCATCTGGGCTTTTGCAGTATTCTGCTGAGCAACTCTCTCAAGATACTCTCTGTAGCGAAGCAGAGACTGCAATCTAAATTTAAAGCGTTTCATTGTGATTTAGTCCATCCTTGTTCACTCTATTCAATTTTTTGTGCAGATTTATTTTGCAGTGCTTCCTTCAAACCATTTATACTGGAACCCATATCCATTCTTTGATTTATGTCCTGCATAAAAAACTGATTGATACCCGGCATCAAAATTTTTGCTTCATCGACATCAGGATCAGAACCATCAATATATGCCCCTATGGAAATCATATCTTCTGCATTTTTATAGGATGACACAACACCAAGCGCTCTGTTGCGCAGTTGTGCATGCTCTTTTGTTGTTACATCTGTCATTACTCTTGAAATACTGGCCAGGACATCAATGGCAGGATAATACCCTTTGTTTGCAAGATCTCTTGACAATACAATGTGACCGTCAACTATTGATCGAACCGTATCACCCACAGGATCATTTAAATCATCTCCTTCAACAAGAACCGTGTAAATTCCGGTAATCGAACCACTATTCTCCATATTCCCGGCTCTTTCGAGCAGAATTGGAATCTGCACAAAAAATGATGGGGTATATCCCCTTGATGTTGGCGGTTCTCCGGCCGCAAGGCCAACATCCCTTGAAGACATGGCAAAACGTGTAATTGAATCCACCATCAATAATACATTTTTCCCCTGATCTCTGAAGTATTCCGCTAGGGTTGTTGCCAAATAAGCCCCTCTGATCCTGACCAGGGGAGGAGCGTCTGAAGTTGCCGCAACAACAACGGCTCTTTTAAGACCGTTTTCTCCAAGCGTATCATTTACAAAGTCTTTCACCTCTCTGCCTCTTTCTCCTATAAGCCCTATGACCACAACATCTGCACTTGTATGCTTCGTCATCATACCCATTAGAATACTTTTACCCACACCAGACCCTGACATAATAGCCACTCTCTGTCCTCTGCCAAGGGTCATCATACTGTTGACTGCCCCGACACCCACATCAAGCGGTTCATTAATGGGCGTTCTATCCATGGGGCCGATGGGTTTTCCATACAAATTATACTCTCTGGTATACTCAATACTTCCTTTACCATCAATTGGATTCCCCATACCATCAACTACTCTTCCAAGAAGTTCGTCTGAAACACCAACCATTGGACTTGCTGCAATGGGAATAATTTTTGCACCCAGACTGACACCTCTGATATCTCCATAGGGCATGAACAGGGCTTTCTCTTTCTTAAACCCCACCACCTCAGCTTTTACTGAATCTCCCTGATCATTTATAATACTGCACAGACTTCCTATTCCCATTCCAAGACTGTCACCTTCAGCTATCAGACCGATCACCTGCGATATCCTGCCTTCAGGCTTGATGGGAATACACTGATCCACAGCCTTGAGATATTTTCCAAAATCAACTTTTTCCAGGTGTTTCAAGTTATTTGACTCCAGCAGTTTTGACCGCTTCAAAGATAGTTTTCAGCCTTGATTCAACATCTGATGATATGGAAGCTGTTGAGGTTTCTATCTTGCACCCGCCTTTTTTAATGGAAGAATCTGATCTCACAGAAACAGTTGTTAAAGAGTCAACCGCTTCAAAAAACTCATCTTTTATCATCTTAATATATTCGTAATCATTCTGAGATACGCTCAAAACGACTTCTTCGGCCCGAACAAGAGTTTTTAACGCATCAATAATCATGGGTTTGACAATTCCATCATCAATCTCTATCTTTGCCATAATAATTTTTTTGACAATCTGTTCAATCAGTGAGAGGATACCTGTTTCATATTTATCCACCAGCAGATCCAGTGTCTGATCTGCGGTTTTTAAAGATTTTTCAAGTGCACTTAAAATTTCAACTGCCTCTTCCTGTGCCTTTGCTTTTCCCTCGGCTTCGCCCTCTATAATACCCTTTTTTCTCCCCTGCTCTATCCCTTTCTGCTCTCCTTTTGTAAACCCTTTTTGCTCACCTGTTTTAAATCCTTCTTTAAAACCCTTCTCTTCTCCCTTTTCAAACCCTTTTTCAAATCCCTTATTATAACCTTTTTCTTCAGGTGTTTTTTCTAATTTTTCAGGGTCATTATCAACAGGTGTTTCACTGTTTTGCAGATCTTCTGGACTCTCTTGTGTTTTGCTGATTGTTTCTGATCTCTCTGACCGGCCATCTCCAGCAGGTTCTTCCCCTGCATCTATTAAGGGTTTAAAAATAATTTTTTTTGCTTCTGAATCATTCTCATAGAGCATTTTAAATTCATTTTCCTCTTCCCGGCCAAACTGCGGCTTTTCAAACAGCGCTTTAAACCTGTCAAAATCAGGTTTAGTCTCTTCAGTTCTGTTTGAATACTCTTTATCAAAAATTTCCAGAGAATTTACAGCAATCGGTTCAAACTGGTCACTATGAGTATCAGACAAGGACATCATCTTTCCCCTTTCCAAGTATTATCGTACCGTCCGCCTCAAGTTCTTTGGCTACGAGAACAACTGCCTGTTGGGCTTCTTCAACTTCTGAAAGACGGATCGGACCCATGGCTTCAAGATCATCTTGAAGCATCTCTCCTGCTCTTTGAGAAAGATTGGAGAATATTTTCTCTCTCATCTCATCGGTGGCTGTTTTTAATGCATATATCACCTGCTGGCCTTCAACCCTCTTTAAGATCTCTCTCATTGCTGTATCATCAATGCCTGTAAGATCTTCAAATACAAACATCAGATTACGGATATCATTGGCCATTTCAGGATCATCTTCCTCCACAAATTCCATAACCATATCCTCTGTTGTCTTGTCAACTCCATTGATAATATCCACAAGAACCTGAAGGCCTCCCGCTTTTCCTTCAGGACCCACCGCTCCTGAAAGCTCCATTTTTAATGCTTTGTCAACATCCCGGACAACATCTTCGGATATCTGACCCAGATTTGCAATCCTCATGGAAATATCCCCTTTTAAATCGTCTGGAAGAGACATTAATATCTCTGAAGATATTTCAGATGGCATATGTGCCAGAATCATTGCAATGGTCTGGGGATGCTCTCCCTCCACATAACCCGAAAGTGTTGCCACATTGATATTCCTGCTCCAGATAAATGGTTTATCCTGTTTTTTCTTTTCAAGATCTTCAAGGACCGCCTCTCCCTGCTTACCTTTCAAAGTCTTTTTAACAATATTTCTAATAAAGGAGTCACTCTCTATAATCATTTTTGATTCCCCTTCAAATCTATCCACAAAATCCAAAGAGGCTTCTTTTAACATTTCAGGTGTAATACTATCAATTGAAGACATCTCAAAGGCGACCTCGCTGATCTCCCGTTCATTCATATTTTCAAATGCTTTAGTAGCATACTCCTCGCCCATGTACATCAGGAAAACAGCTGCTTTTCGTGCGCCCCCAATTTTTACCTCTTTTGCCTTTCCAGCTTCAGCCATGGTTATTCTTCTTCCTCCTCTACCTCACTTATCCAGCCCTTCAGGATATTGACAGTTTTATCAAAATCTTTGTTAGCATAATATCTGGCTTTTTCATTTACAGACAGGTTGGCCATATATGACCTACGCTCTGATGTGCTCATTTTATTAATAAAATCTTGTTTCTGATTTTCTGCCATTCGCTCAAGGTACTCTTTTTGCTGATCGCCATCCATATCAATAAATTCAGGCTCTTTTTCTTCATCTTCAACCAGATCAAACTCTTCAGGACCTGGCAGAGCTTCCTGATCAACACGGGTCTTGATCTCCTTAACAGTTTTTATAATGGGACGTATCACAAGAAGGAATAACAAAATGACAAGAAGCAGATTTGCAATTATTCTGCCATACTCTTTTTGAACCATTTTCAACCCGGTAACAGCTGGCTGTGGTTCAAGCTGCCCAATGGATGCAAAGGGGAAACACTCCATGGATACCTGATCATTGCGGTTTTCATTATATCCCATGGCTTTAATAACAATATTTTCAAACTGCTTCATCTCTTCGTCTGATCTTGGGACATACACCTTGTTTGCATTGCCATTCTCATCGGTTCTGTTTTCATATAATCCATCCACTACAGCGGCCACTGAAAGCCTTGTTAAAACAGCCATGGGCTTATCTGTTTCCCTTATTCTTTTACTTATCTCATAATTAAAAGTGTCATCTGTTTTATTCACCAGTTCACTGTTTTGCTCTTCTTGAAGGATTTCATCACCCACAATAGGGTTTACACTGGAGGGAGTGGGGGTTTGTTCTGACGTTGAAGTAATTTTTTCTGCCCTGTTTTTTCTGCTTCTGACAAAATCACCCCCCCTTTCAAAAGGATCATAGATCTCTTCATTCATTCTGTTTTTTGAAAAATCCATTTCTGATGTGACTCTTACAATGGCCTTGTCTTTCCCCACAATTCTTTCAAGCATTGTCTGAATTCTTTTTGTAAGATTGTCTTCATATCTGACCTTATATTTATACTGAGCCTCTGCAAAATTCTGTGCATTTATCTTTGCCTGCTCCTTTTCAGATTTCCCTTCAAAAAGGATTCTGCCGGCTGTATCAACAATAGTGACAAGTTCAGGGGTTAAATCCTGAATGGAACTTGCCACAAGATGGGCAATCGCTGCCACTTTATCTTTCTCCAGATCTGTATTAAGTTCCAGTAAAATAGAAGCTGACGGTTTTTTAATCTCTTCCACAAACACAGAATCTTTTGGCATGACAATCATTACACGGGCTGTTTTAACTTCATCAAAGGCAGAAATTGTTCTTGCAAGCTCTCCCTGGATTGCCCTTTTTTTATTAATCTTCTGAACAAACTCTGTTGTTCCAAATTCATTTTTATCAAATATTTCAACCCCAACACCCCCCCCCTTTGGAATCCCCTCTCTTGCCATGGAAAGCCTTACATCATAAACAATATCTTCTGGTACCATAATTGTGGTACCATCTCCGGTGAGCCTGTAAGACGTATTTGACTCTTTAAGCTGTTCCACAACCAGTGCGGCATCATCTTTTGAAAGACCTGTGTAAACCACTTGAAAATTGGTTTTATTGGCCCAGATAAACATGGTTGTAAAACCTGCCACAACTGCCATTGTAAAAATTCCCAGGGCAATTTTTCTGGAGATGGACATCTCTTTTAATGTCGAAATTATTCTTTCAAAGATAGGATTCATAACTTCATATCAC
>CAYZCC010000002.1:15380-18766 GCA_964476805.1 uncultured Desulfobacula sp. | reverse complement strand
ATATCACTCCACTTTATCTTTAATCTGCTCTTTCAAACCTTATTTAGGGACTCTTTCCCAATTTTTCAGTCAATTTTGTTCTCTTGTTTCCAGCCTCAAATTTCAAATATCTATACCTGCATCCTCATGACTTCATTATAGGCAGTCATGATCTTATTTCTAACCTGTGCCAGAACTTTCAAAGAGGTACTTGCTTTTGAAAGCGCCATCATTCCTTCATGAATACCCATCTCTCCTTGAATCACCTTCTCAATTGATTCGTCTGCTATATGCTGTTTTGCATTAACATCATCAACCGCTTTTTTAATTCGCTGAGCAAATTCCGAGTCTCTCCGGGTTATCTTTTGGGGGATGGGTTCTGTGTTGAGAGAGATTCTATTAATACCATCTATATCCGTCATGATAACCTCCTTTATCTGCCGATTTCAAGTGCTTTTGAAACCATATCCTTGGTAGTTGAAATCACTGTCACACTTGCTTCATAACTTCTTTTTGCAACAAGCATATCTGCTATTTCCGTTAAGTGGTCAACATTGGGCATCTTTACATATCCTGTTTCAGGATCAGCATCAGGATGGGATGGATTGTGAACCCTTCTGAAATCTTCCTGTGATCTTACGATCTGGCCAACCCTCACTCCGCTCCCCCTCTCCTCTTTTTTATCAGAATCAAATTCAATTGGGGACAGCTCTATGCCTGATTTCCGGTTTTTTTCCTGCTTTCTTTCAATTACACTTTTAAAGGATTCAATCTCTTCCCCTTTAAACACAACCATTTTTCTTCTATAAGGGCCGCCTTCCTCAGTTTTTGTGGTATCCACATTTGCAAGATTTTCTGCAATAACATTCATCTTTGTTCTGTGAGCAGCAAGAGCTGTCCCACTGATTTTTGCTGCATTTAAAAGATCCATTTGGTTATCTGCCTCCCTCATCAATCGAGTAGTTATGTATCTTCATTTTCCGCAGCAGCATTTCTGTTGCTGCCCTAAATTTAATATTATTTTCCATTAAATTCATCATCTGGGTATCAATGTTTACAGAATCAAGGTGATAGATATCAACCGCTTCGCTGTCTTCTCCATTCATGGCAAATGATTTGTCATTATCGCCAGGCAAATGTCTATGGTGGGTTTTGTCAAGCCAATCAGGTTCTTTCTCATCCATTGCACGTTTAAGAGTTGAGTTAAAATCAAGATCCCGCGGTGTGTAACCAATGGTATCCATATTGGCTATATTGCTGGCAATAAGATTGTGCCTTTTCGCTGATATTTCCAATGCCTTTTCAATCATTTTTGAAGTGTCGCCAAAAATTCTTGAATCTGCCATTTCCCCTCTCTTTTCTTAAATTTAAAGTCAGTGGTTAAGACAATTATTATTGTACTGTGTAATGATTATTGTACTGTGTAATCGATAACCTGCAATTACTATGCCGAAAAATATTAGAAGAACACTCTTTAATTTAGAGACGGCTTGTCTGCTGAGGAAAAAAGAGATTTACTTTTTGGGGTTGGCTTTATATTCATTTAGTTTGTTTCGAAGGGTCCGGACACTGATGCCCAGGATTTTAGCCGCATGGGTTCTGTTGCCTTCCGTATTATCAAGAGTTTTAAAAATCATTCTCTCTTCCATCTCTTTGAGTGAACCATGATCCTGCTGAAAATCCTGTGCCATGTTCTGATCTGATTGCTCCATCTGCGATTCAGCAGTATTAAGCATAAGGTCCTCAGGTTTAATCAGATCAGATTCTGCAATCAGAACGGCCCGGTGAATTATATTTTCAAGTTCCCGAACATTACCGGAAAAATGATGCCGATTTAAGACAGCTTGCGCCTGTTTTGTCAAGCCTTTGACACGGCGGTCGTCAATTTTGCAGTATTTCTTTATAAAAAATTCAGATAATAATTTAAGGTCATTGATACGATCTTTTAAGGGTGGAATAACAATAGGAATCGTATTTAACCTGTAGAAAAGATCTTCTCTGAAAGAACCTTCCTGCACTGCTTTTTCTGCATCACGATTTGTCGTGGCAATGACCCGGACATCAATGCCAACCGGCTCAATTCCTCCGACACGGTCCAAAAGCTTTTCCTGCAGCACTCGTAATAATTTTGCCTGAAGGTGGACCTGCATTTCAGTAATTTCATCCAGGAAAAGGGTCCCTTTATGAGCCAGTTCAAATTTACCCATTTTTCTTGATATAGCACCTGTGAATGCACCTTTTTCATGTCCAAAAAGCTCACTTTCAAGTAAATTTTCCGGCAAAGCCGCACAATTCACTGCAATAAACGGTTGACTGCTTCTATCACTCTTTTCATGAATATATTTTGCAAACAACTCTTTCCCTGTACCACTGGCACCCTGAATGAGAATGGAGGCACTTGAATCAGCAACTCTTGATGAAAGATTGAGAAGTTCTTTAACCCTTTTGTCTCTGGTAATTATTTTAACTTTTTTTTTAGGAGAAGAGAGACCTTTCGGCCGCAAAGATTTATGCTGATTTGAAACTATCAATGCCCTGTTGACAATCAACTCAAGCTGTTCTAAATCAACAGGTCTGATCAGGTAATCCAATGCACCCAGTTTCATCAGCTTGACTGCATACTCAATAACAGGTTCTGATGCAAGAAAAACAGATTGGCACAAACTCTTTGTTCCACTGATTTTTTTTAAGAACTCAACTGCCAGAAAATCTGGTGCTGCCACATCTGCAATCACAACATCCGGTTTTGTTTCCACAATGTATGAAAATGCTCTGGATCCATCAGGAACAGCATCAACCAGAAAACCACGATCTTCAAAAAACCGGACATACTCCATTCTCTCTTTGGTATTTTCAAGTATAATAAGAATTCTATGTCCCGGCATATCTTTCTGGTTTTCCATAACAGGCTGTTATGCAGCAGATCCTTTTGTAAACGGCTCTCTCTATTTAAACCCAGATTAAAAGAGGAGAGAATCTGGGGGTTAAAAGTTTTTTAACAGCCTGCTGCAACCCTCCTCCCTTTAAGAATTTTGAGCCATCTGTGCCAATTCAAGCGTACTAAGCCTCTGCTGCGCCATTCTTGCCCATATGGAATCATAGGCTTCAACCACCTGTTTAAAGGCTGTCTTGGCTTTTGGAAGAATGTTCCCTTTTTGATATGCATCTCCAACAAGGAATCCAAGATTTGCTTTCTCTTCATTATCCCTGGAAAAACTTGATGCTTTTAGATAAGAATCTACTGATTTAATGTACTGCTTAAGGTCTACATATGTGTTACCCAGCTGCTTATGGGCTTTTGCTAAAATTTCATAATTCTCCCCGGATGCCAGTGCAAGCTCTTTGATGGCCCTCTCACGAAATTTGGCTGCAGTTTTCATATCTGATTTTTTTTCATACACATTTGA
>CAYZCC010000002.1:12331-15370 GCA_964476805.1 uncultured Desulfobacula sp. | reverse complement strand
CCTCTCCTTTTTCAAAATGCGTTTTTGCAATTTTATATGCCTGTTCAAACTTTGAGGAGGATAATTTATATCTCTTTTTTTCAAGATAAATATCTCCTTCCCTTATCAGTGCTTCCCTTCTGTGTATATTTTTGGGGAATTGTTTTGAAAATGCACTGAACAATTTAAGTGCATCATCATCCCGCTGGGATTCATCCATTGCAACACCCAGTCCAAAAAGCAATTGAGGAGGCCGTGATGATCTTTTATACTGTTTGTATGCATTAATCAAATGGTTAAATGATTCTTCATATAATTTTGCCTGTAAATAAGCAAGGCCGACACTTAAAGCAATCTTGCGGCTTCCCATTCTATCAATTCTGGTGTGTTCAAGTTCATATCTGTTTAATACTTTTGTATATTCATCTGATTTCAGCTCTTTTTTAAACAAAGCTTCATACGCCTTTTGCATCAGTTTAACCGCTTCATAACGCAACCCTCTCGGGTGTGTTGACAATAAATCCTCTATCTCTTCAATACATTTATTGTGTTCTCCATTAATCTGATAAATTTCAGCAAGCCGCATCATGGCAATTCTGGCATATTTATCTTCAGGAAATTTGGTTTTAACCATCTCATATATTTTAACTTTTTCTTCATCTGTTTCAAGGTATCTTGCAATTCCTATGGAACTTGAAATATATCCTTTTGAATCAGGAAATTTTTCTCTGACCAGTTCATAGATTTTAATTGCTTTGGCACTGTTATCTCCCATACCATAGGTGTCACCGATTTTACTTAAAATAACATCTGGATTCTTAATTTCAGGAAACAGATTTAACGCACGGTTAAGATTGACTCGTGCCGGCTTATTATTACCCACCTCAAAATTAGCATTCCCGATATGAAACAATAATTCATGGGATTCATAAACTTTTTTAGGATTTCGCTCCACAACATGATTTAGAATCATCAGGGAATCGTGATACCTGCGTTTTTTGAAAAGAATTTTGCCATATCCAATGCCGGCATCTGGAATATAATCGTTTTCAATAGTGTCTTCAAAAACCTGCTTATAATATCTTAAAGCCTTGTCAAGATATCCCTGGCTGTCATAAATATCAGCAAGATGATACATGATTTCCGACAGACCTGAATATTCAAGATATCCCTGCTTGACAATATTAAAATAACCCAAAGCCACAGACAGATTATTCAACTTTTTTTGAATCATTCCTATGGATGCATATCCATAGGGTACATAAGCTGACCTGGGATAGGAAACAAGTGCCTCCTGAAACAGTTGTTCAGCTTCCAGCAGTTGTGAAAAATCATCTTCCTTGATATTTTTATAAAAAGCATATGCCTTTAAAAAATAGGCTTCTTCAAGGCAGGTGAATTCCTCCTGAACAGTGTATTGATCTAAAATATCAAAAGCTGGTGCAAACATATTTTTTTTCAGGAGCATCATTGAGTTATGGATCTGTTTTGAATCACACGCTATCCCATCAATTATATGGACAATATCACTTATACCCCCCCTGTACTGACTTTTTTCTCTTTTGGGTGGGGGGACATAGACAGATGATGATAAAATTTTAGAAGACGTTTCTGGAACTTTTGCCTCCATCTTTTTCTCAGGCATCGGTTTTGTTTCTTTCTCTACAAGTTCTAGGACCGGTTTCTTTTCTGGCTGCTTCTCAGTTTTTTTAACGGGTTCTTTAAGAATTGAGTTTTCTGAAGGGGCCTTAACTTTTTTTATAACACTTTTTTTCCCCACTGGAGGCAGAATAACAGGTTCTGGCTTGGGAACCGTTTTAACCTGACTTTTTTCAAGGTTAACGGTAAAAGTTGCACCTGATTTGTTAAAACCCGATTGAATATAACCAAACGGTTGACGGCTTGTTAAAATCACAGCCAGCACATTACCCTTTAGCGTCTCTATGCCAATATGCCGGATACCGGATTTTTCTCTCCCTTTTATCTTAAATGCTTTTGATAATTTTATATTTTTAAATGCAATTAAAAGCTCTTTTTTTTCAACCTTGATCACTTTAATGGGAATATTGCGACTCATGGAAAATTTGACAGCCAATGGGCTTTTCTCTATTTGAATTTTTTCCATTACTGCCTGACTTGCCAGTGAGATATTCGGTATGCAGCATAAAACAGGAATTAATACAATCAAAACCTTCAAGATTGAAATTGAATATAATAGATAATCGGTCGTATCATTTGACTGATCGTTTGATTTATTCATAACTTTTACTTTGCCGTATAGATTTATAGATACACATCATATCATATAATCAAATCAAGCAAGTAGTATGCCATATCACTGTCAATGTAAATTTATGATACCCGATCCGGTATCAGTTCGCAATAGCAATACCCATCGGGCAGAGCAGTTAAAACAGAATAGAACAGGCAAATGACAGATTGTCAAAAAAATGACATATGGTGCGGATCAAAAAACAGGCATTTCATTTTTGGGTTCAATTTTCATCTTCTTAATTTTTTCCACCAGAGTAGTTCTGTTCATTTTTAACAATTCAGCAGCCCTTGCTTTTACCCATCTGGTTTCATCCAGGGCATGGCGTATCAAAGATTTCTGATACTGCTCCACTGCCTGGTTAAACCCCATTCCACTATCAAATACAGACGTCACTGAGCTGTATATATTTTCACATGAATTGTTTAGAATATAATCCGGCAAGTCGCTACGTTCAATTGTGTCTTTTTCAACAAGAACTGACATCCTTTCAATTAAATTTTCAAGCTCCCTGATATTGCCGGGCCAGTTATAACTCAGCAAAGCCTGTTTAGCACTTTTACAGAATTTCTTTTTCTGATAGCCAACCACTCTTTTGGTTAAGACTTTCTGGAAGTGATCAGATAATATAAGAATATCTTCTCTTCGTTCTCTCAGAGGCTTTATATGAATGGGAATAACATTAAGACGATAGTAGAGGTCTTCACGAAACAATCCTTCTCCAATGGCAGATGGTAAATCTTTGTTGGTTGCTGAGATAACCCGGATGTCGACTTTAATGGTGGTTG
>CAYZCC010000002.1:3778-12321 GCA_964476805.1 uncultured Desulfobacula sp. | reverse complement strand
CGCCAACTCGTTCAAATTGTCTTTCCTGAAGTGCCCTTAATAATTTAACCTGCAGTTCAGGGCTCATATCCCCAATTTCGTCAAGAAAAATTGTTCCTTGATCTGCAAGTCCAAACCGTCCGGTTCTGGAGCGATGCGCCCCTGTAAAAGCGCCTTTTTCATGTCCAAACAGTTCACTTTCAAGCAGTTCCCTCGGAATAGCACCACAATTGATCACCACCATCGGGCCGTTGCGCCGTGGACTGTTTTTGTGAATGGCTTTTGCGATTAATTCCTTACCTGTGCCGCTTTCTCCTGATATCAGTACAGAAGAATCTGATTTTGCAACCTTTCTTGCCGTATCAAGAACCTTTGTCAATACTTTGCTGGATCCTGCAATTCCACTTCGATTAAAAGTCTCTTTTGAAGATCTGGTTTCACGGGATATCCTGAACTGGTTTTCTACCACAGATGATTGGGGAAGAGTCATTTTAAAATCTTGTCAAGCTTTTCAAATATAGCTTCAGCTGTAAATGGTTTGACAACATAATTTGAAACACCTGCCTGCACAGCCTCTATTACATTTTGTTTTTGAGCTTCTGCCGTAACCATTAAAAAAGGGGTTTTCTTATAGGTATCACTTGCCCTTACTTTTTTAAGCAGATCAATACCAGACATCTTTGGCATATTCCAATCTGATATAATTAGATCGATACTTTGCTCCTCAAGCACTTCCCAGGCAGTTATACCATCATCAGCTTCCACAAAATTTTTAAAGCCAAGCTGTTTTAAAATATTCTTAAGGATACGGCGCATGGTAGCAAAATCATCAACAACTAAAACCCTGATGGATGTATCCATTGCTACATTCTCCTCCCTTTATATAATAATCTGCTCTTTTTACCTTCCAAAACAAACCTCAATTGTAAAAGCGCCATTTTCAGTATCAAAGGGAATGGCTATTTTAGGCCCCTCTGTATAGTGAATTACGCTATGGTTTCTCCCTGTTATTACAGAAGGAATCGCTGCTTTAAAAACCTTTCCCATCTCCCCAAGCTCCTTTCGTGCCTGCCCTGAAATCATATTGGTAAGCTCTCCTACAGCATCTGCAATTTCACTGTTAAGCTCTTTCATGGTCGCACCAAACATATTTGATACAACAGTGAGAATACACTCCTCCTCAAAGGTGACTGCAATGGTACCGTTGGCAATTCCGGTGAGCCCCATAACACCGGTTACATCACCCACCGCAACACTCTCTTTTTTAAGATATGGTTTGCCAGGCTCAACAGTTATAAATGCCATTGTTTCCAAAACATTAATGGTTGCATTTATAAAAGGATTTACAAGTCTGACATCCATAACACACCTTTAATTCTTAAGACCCGAACTACCGATTATACTTAACAATATTTTTGAGATGAGAATAGGTGTCCACATCCATTGAATCAAACTCTATTCCCATGCCATTATCATCAGATCTTACGATGACGCCTTTCATCAACAGATCTATTTTTTGTGTAGCACCGGGAAGACAAACTGTTATGGAACACCCGGTCCCCAGAACAAATCTGTTTTCCGTCCTTATATATATACCCTTAAGACTTAAATCACAGCAGCTGCCTTCAAACTCTATCTTTTTCTGGCCTGATTCAACCTGTACCAAGATATCTATTTCAAATTCTACTCTGGAATGTCTTCGCCTTTCAGCATTGTCAGCAGCACCCATCACAAATCACTCCGTACATGCAATTTAAAGAGAAACACGATCCAAAGATCTCATTGACTATCCGTTAAATCTTATAGACCTGGTTTTCACCACCCCAGTACAAATACATTTAAAAAGATTAACATACAAAGCTAAAGTCATTAAAATTCCTCTGGCAAGCCCAGCTCTGCTACTCTTAAAAAAGCCCTCACTGCTTCAGGGTCAAACTGTGAACCAGAATTTTCTTTTATAATATCAAAGGCTCTGTTCTTCCCCATCTTTTTTCTGTATGCTCGATCTGACGCCATTGCATCAAATGAATCCGCAACACATAAAATTCGTGCAAGTTTTGGTATTTTATCCTTTTTTAAACCATCCGGATATCCCCTACCATCATAGCGTTCATGGTGATACTTTATAATTCCCATCTCCTGATCCCATAACCCCATTCTGCTTATGATATCGGCGCCTATAACAGGATGCTCTTTAATTTTTTCAAACTCTTCATCGGTCAGTTTACCTGGTTTTAACAGGATATCATCTCTTATACCAATTTTTCCTATATCATGAAGGCTTCCAGCAAAACTTATCACATCAAGCTCTTCGTCTGTACACGCCATCTCTCTGGCAATCATATGTGCATATTTTGCAACTCTTGTGGAGTGTTTCCTGGTATAAAGATCTCTCACCTCAAGCGTGGTTACAAATGCATATAGCGTTGCAAAAAGATTGTCATAAATATTTTCATACAAAGCAATATTTTCAATGGCACAGGCTGCTTTTTGTGTTATAAAATTCATATAATAGATATCTTTTTCATTAAAAAGCAACTCCTGCCTGAATGAAAATGCAGTGGCAATACCAAAAAGGTTATCCCTGATTTTTAACGGCACAATCATTAATGAGTGGACAACATCATCAAGACGTTCATTCTGTTTGGATTCTGAAATCAGACAGGGATTCTGGTCTGTATCCAAAACATCAAGGATAAAGCCATTGGAGGCTTTTGAAAGATCTTTCCCAAAAAGAGAATTAACCGTCTCATCTTCAATGCCGTAGTCTTTGCAGTCCACAAGCACCAGTGATCGAGCTTCATGGAGATATATATGAAAAAAGACTTTATCTGCCTTTATCTCTCCAACACCAAGATTGACAACTTTATTAAAAATACCATAACTTGAGTCTGCTGAAGCAAAATCTTCCATCACCCGATTCAAAGTATTAACTTCATCCACCCGCACCATCAGTTCAGTGTTTAACTTTTTTAAACGTTTTTGACGTTCCAGCTCCTCTTTTAAAATCAAATTTTCAACAAGAAGCTGACGCTCCCGTAAAATTCGTTGAAGTGTTAACTTCATATGTTTGAGGTTCACAGGCTTGATAAGATAATCAACAACACCATTTTTCAATGTTTGTATTGAATTTTCCAGTGAAGGATATCCTGTCATGATAACCACTGGAAGAGTATTATCCTTTTCCCGTAGTTCTGCAGCCAGTTCCAGGCCATCCATCCTAGGCATGTTAATATCGGTGAACACACATCCTATTGTGACCTTATCCAGAACCTCAAGAGCTTCGACACCATTACCGGCAGTATAGACTTTATAACCCAGCGTGTGGAAATACCCTTCAATTAGATCAAGGATCCCTTCCTCATCATCAACAACCAAAATATTTATTGAATCATTTTCCATCTCTATCCACTTCGATTTAATATGATTTATTTAACACACATGATAAATGTATCTTAACCATTTTTTTTTATCAACAAAAAACAAAAATTTTAAAAGCAAAATTACTCCAAATCACAAATCAATGCCAAATACAGTGGCAGCATTGCGCCCTAATATCTGTTTTTTCTGATCCGGCCTGATTTTTGAATTGTCAATATCATTGTAATATCTGTGGGGGGTGAGAAGTGGGAAATCAGTTCCAAAAAGAACTCTATTTATAACGCCTGCATTAACAGCAATATCATAGATTTGAGGATTATATAAATAGGGTGATGCTGCCGTATCGTACCATATATTTTTTAAAACTTTTTTTGCCTGCTTTTTCATAATATTATAAAAAAAAATCCCCCCTCCCCAGTGTGCCAGAATAATTCTGTTTTCAGGGAAAGCAAGGGCAAAATTATAAATCTGCTCCAGTGTGACAGCTGTTTTACCTGGATATTTATGTCCCACCGGTTCATTTGTGTGGATGATGCACGGCAGATTGCTGTTTTCTCTTAATACTGCCATGACAGGTTCAAGCATTGCCAGGGCATGCTTATCAATTCCAGAGAGGTAGAATGCAAGCTCACCGACCCCGCAAAGGCCGGCTTCGACACATCTTTTAGTTTCACTGATTGCACCCTCCCAGGAGGCATCAAAGCAGGCAAGTCCTTTAATCCTGTCTGGATATTTTATGACAGATTCAATAACCGTGTCATTGCTCAACTTTATATATTCAGGATTATGCCAGGGGAATCCACAGATAATAGAGATATCAACACCATGCCTGTCCATGGATTCCATTAAATCATCAATACAGCTGATTCCAGCTTTTGGTGAGTCATAGAGCAGCTTGAATTCAGGTTCATTGTTAAAATAGAGAGAACGATCCTGTCTGATTTTTTCCGGAAAAATATGTGTGTGCGAATCGATAATCATTTTAGAGATCCCTTAAAATAGAAGGTTAAATATTGAAAAATAGTAAATAGGAATATATAATAAATAACTTTTGCAGACAAGACAAGAATTGAATACAGGCAGCAATGAAATATTATCCCGTTTTTATGAACATACAAAATAAAAACTGCCTTGTTGTCGGAGGTGGCCGTGTCGGTCTACGCAAAGCGGCCACACTTGAAAAATGCAGAGCCAATGTTACATTGGTAAGCAATATATTCCCTAAAAATAATACCATCCTGAAAAGGACATCCATTGTTTTTAAAGATAAAGAGTATGAAAAAGAGGATGTCAAAGGGATGTTTTTTGTATTTGCAGCCACTGATAATAGTGAGTTAAACCAGGAAATAAAAAACGATGCCGCAAGAAGAGATATCCTCTGCAATATAGCAGATTCTCCTGGTAAAAGTGATTTTATACTTCCTTCGATAGTTGACAGGGGCGATCTTGCCATAGCTGTTTCAACTTCAGGATCAAGCCCTGCCATGGCAAAGAGAATAAGAGAGGATCTCGAACAGTTATTTGGATTTGAGTATGCACACTTTTTATCTTTAATGGCAGGTATCCGCAAAAAACTGCTGCAGTCAGAGCATGACCCTGAAGAGCATAAGCGGATATTCACTACCCTTATTGAAAAAGGAGTTCTTGACTTGATAAAAAAGAATGATGAAAAAAAAATAAATTTGATTTTACATGATGTTCTTGGAAAAAAATATTGGTATCAGGATTTTATATCTTTAAAGGGTGATGAATAATGAATCTTCAAACAGCTGATATGGTACTGCAGATATCCACAATACTCTACTTTGCAAGTATGGCCGGATATTTTCTGTTTTTATTTAAGCAGAAACAGGTATGGCAGAAAATTTCTTTCTATCTGATCTCAACAGCTATTGTACTCCACTTTGTCAGCATCATAATATACGCGGCAGCAATAAAGCAGATACCCATCCAAAACCTTTCCCAGAGTCTTTCTGCTGCAGCATTTTTCTTAGGATGTATGTTTCTTTTTTTTCAATATAAACTTGATCTTAAAACTCTTGGTATATTTGCTTCCATATTGTTGTCTGCCACCATGCTTATAGTATTAATACTTCCTCAGACACCCATTGAAAAAAATTCTGTGCTTAAAGGTTTCTGGCTTTATTCCCATATTATTCTTGTGTTTGCCGGAGAAGCTGCACTGGCTCTGGCATGCGGGACAGGAATCTTATATCTGCTCCAGGAGAGAGGTATTCAGGCAAAAAAACCTGGTTTTTTTTTCAAACGTCTTCCATCACTGGATCTTCTCGACAGTGCTGGATATACATTTCTTACCACTGGATTTACCCTGCTTACAATGGGATTGGTTACTGGATTTATATATGCAAAAACCATCTGGGGCAGATTCTGGGGCTGGGATCCAAAAGAGGTATTTTCCATGGGCACCTGGCTTATATATGCCGCCTTATTGCATCTTCGTCTCTATTCAGGATGGAGAGGGCGTAAATCAGCCATAATGACTATTATTGGATTTTTAATCATCATATTTACATTTCTTGGAGTCAACATATTGCTCGGCGGACATCATCAACCCTTTACAAAATAGGTGAAAGAGGGTCTTCATGGATCGGCCACAATAAAATGGATTGACCACAATAAAAAAGGAAGGTTACTCTTTAAATTTGAAGTGTTTTTAATATAAAAGAATAAAGAAATAATGGCACAAATCATACTCTCGGCGCAAACCATAAAACAGCACCTGTAGAACTCAGAGAGAGACTCTCTTTTTCCACTGAAGAGACCATCGCTGCACTTGAGTTGTTAAAACAGGACAAAGATATAAAAGAGATTCTTATCTTTTCCACATGCAATCGAACAGAAATCTTGTATATTCCCAGAAAAGGGGCGCAGACCGACAAAATAATTGAATTTTTATCCCTTCAAAGAGATATAGAGATATCACACTTTAAAAAATCATTATACATATATAAAAATGATGATGCAGTCAAACATGTTTTTCAGGTGGCTTCAAGCCTGGATTCAATGGTGGTGGGAGAACCTCAAATTTTAGGCCAGGTCAAAGAAGCATACCGAACTGCCGTCAGCAGCAAATCTTCAGGGGTACTGCTCAACCGTCTCATGCACAAGACTTTCAGTATTGCAAAAAAAGTCAGAAAAGAGACTGGAATTGGTGATAATACCGTTTCCATAAGCTATGCAGCCATTGTACTTGCCAATAAAATTTTTTCAGATTTATCCCAGAAAAGTGTTATGCTGCTTGGCGCTGGTGAAATGGCCGAACTTGCAGTGGAACATCTGATATCCAATAGAGTAAAAAAAATTCTGGTGGCAAACAGAACCTTTAAAAATGCAGTGGATCTTGCCCAGAAATTCAGGGGGCAGCCTGTAAAATTTGAAGAGCGGCAGGATGCATTAAAAGATGTTGATATTATCATCAGTTCAACCGGTGCAGCAGAGTATATACTGACAAAAAAAGAGGTTGAAAAGGTCATGAAAAAAAGACACCACAACACGCTTTTTTTTATTGATATCGCTGTTCCAAGAAATATTGATCCAGAAATAAATAAAATTTCCAATGCCTATGTCTATGATATTGACGATCTGAAAAATATTGTTGAATCAAATATTGATCAACGCGAAAAAGAGACGATCAAAGCGCAGAGGTTTATAGAAGAGGCGGTGTTAAAATTTCGCAGATGGCTGGAGAGTCTTGAAATTGTACCCACTATTAAGGCGTTAAATGATAAAATATCTTCCATTGTGGAGATTGAATATGAAAAAACCATCTCAAACTTGAACCATCTTCCCCGGCAGGATATAGAAGCGATAAAACGCATGACCCAGGCCATTGCAAACAGGACCATCCATGACCCCATTCTTTTTTTGCGCAATACCGGGGATCATAGAGATGACAGCCTCTATATTAATATCAGCCGGCAGCTGTTTAATCTGGATATACCGGAAAAAGAAGATTAACCAACTCATTTTACTCTTTACTTTTCAGTAAATTTAAGTATAATATTTTTTATATATGCCCATACCAGCCACTATGCGGCGTATCTGGTATGCCACTGCAACAGATATGAAAGGGTTCAGACTGTTGACTGCCTTTTCATTTAATTATGTTTTGAAGGACAATGACAATGAAAAAGAAAGATTTGAAATTTTTCAAAAATCTTTTGAATAACAGACTGCAGGAACTGCTTTCCCATGCTGACAGTACAGTAACAGGAATGACCAGACAGAAGGAAAACTTTCCTGACCCGAATGACAGGGCTTCCCACGAATCCAATAGAAGTTTTGAACTGCGTATCAGAGACAGAGAACATAAACTGATAATGAAAATTAAAAAAACTATTACCCGTATTGACAATGGGTCATTTGGGATATGTGAGACATGTGAAGAAGATATTTCCATTAAACGCCTTAAAGCAAGACCGGTAACCACCCAGTGCATCGAGTGCAAGAAACGTGATGAGGAGATGGAAAGAGCCCTGGGCATCTGATCCGTACAAGACACTTCATTGATTGATCTTCATATACATTCAACCGCTTCAGACGGGTCACTCTCTCCTCTCGAAATTATCAACCTTGCAGATAAATTAAATCTTAAAGCTGTTTCCATAACCGATCATGATACCATTGAAGGTGCCAGAGAGGTGATAGAGAACCCTGGCACCACTGTTCCTGAATTTATTTCAGGCGTTGAGATCTCCTGCCAGCCCCCGGATAAATTCAAGGATACCGGAAGCATACACCTTCTTGGATATGGATTCAGTGTTTATGATCAAAATCTTAATGCTGTTCTTGATCAAGCAAAAAAAGCAAGAGACCTGAGAAATCCGGCCATCATTGAAAAATTAAATCTGCTTGGGTTCAATCTGACCACTGAAGAGGTTCAAAAACGTTTTGGTGCCGTTCAGACAGGCCGCCCTCATATCGCTGAACTCATGAAAGAAAAAGGGTATGTACAAAGTTTTGGAGAAGCTTTTGATAGATACCTTGGAAAGGGGTGTCCCGCGTATGTGGATAAACACAAAATATCCTGTTCAAAGGCAATAAGAACAATTCTGGAAGCAGGCGGCATCCCTGTACTGGCACATCCAGGACTGCTGACTTTTCACAAAAGCCATAAAATAGAAGATTTTATTGATACTCTGATTATTGATGGACTTTTGGGA
>CAYZCC010000002.1:0-3768 GCA_964476805.1 uncultured Desulfobacula sp. | reverse complement strand
GTTTATTATACAGAGCATGATGATTCATTGACTTCTTTTTTTAAAACCCTTGCAAATCAAAAAAATCTGCTGATGACAGGAGGATCTGATTTCCATGGAGAATTCAACAAAGGTGTTGAAATGGGAAGCGGGTTTGGTAATCTTAATATCGATTACTCACTCTTTAAGGCATTAAGTGTGCAGATAGAAAAAACAAAGGAGAAATACTCCTGTTTAATTACACTGGAAAAAAATATAGGGTATGCATTTAAGGACAGATCTCTTCTTGATACCGCCCTTTGTCACAGATCATTTTTCAATGAAAACCAGGATTCATGTCCCATGAATAACGAACGTCTTGAGTTCCTCGGAGATGCAGTTTTAGGGCTTTGTATCGGACACCATTTGATGGACAAAAACCCTTTAAAAAATGAAGGGAAGCTTTCAAAACTGCGGTCAAATCTTGTCAGTGAACCTTCCCTTGCAGATATGGCAAGATCGATTGATCTCGGCAGATTTATCAAACTTGGAAAAGGAGAGACGCTCTCAAAGGGACTTGATAAAAATTCAATCCTGTCCGATGCCTTTGAGGCGCTTATTGCAGCCGTCTATCTTGATGCAGGCTTTACAAAAGTTCATCAGTTAACCCTTGATCTTTTCAGTAAAAACCTTGACAAAACAGTGTCAGATGAAACAATCATTGACTATAAAAGTATGCTGCAGGAGCTTGTCCAGGACAAGGGGGATTCAACACCACAGTATAAAGTAAATAAGGAGAAAGGTCCTGATCACGACAAAACTTTTGAAATCAGTTTAAGCCTTTTTGGAATTAACTGCACAGGCCTTGGTAAAAACAAGAAAACTGCAGAGCAGGATGCTGCTAAAAATGCTTTAAAGATTCTTAATAAAAAAATGCCCTGATGCCTGAATCAATGGATAATACAGCCAGACCCCTGGTGATTCCAATATTTATTCCCCATGCAGGATGTCCTCATCAATGTGCATTCTGTAACCAGTCCATTATCACCGCTCAAAAATCAAAACTGCCTGGAAAAAACCGGATCGATAAGATCATCGCACAATATCTCCATTATAAAGGCAGACGTAAAAAAGTGGAACTTGCCTTTTTCGGAGGAAATTTTCTGGGATTATCCCCAAAACATATCCTCAACCTGCTTGAGACAGTTACGCCATATATTCTTCATAACAAAATTGACGGCATAAGATTTTCCACCCGCCCTGATACCATTAGCCAGCAGGCGCTTGATCTTATAATCCCTTTTAAAATATCTGCCATTGAACTTGGTATCCAGTCCATGAATGATGAAGTATTGCTGAAATCAAAAAGGGGGCACACGGCCATTGATACAATCAAAGCAGTAGATCTTCTCAAAAAGTATTCATTTACCATTGGTGTCCAGGTGATGGCTGGACTGCCTGGTGACAGCGAGAATTCACTTCTCAAAAGTACACATGCGCTTGCAGAACTCGCCCCGGATTTTGCAAGAATCTACCCATTGATGGTTCTCAAGGGCAGTCCTGTGGAACAATGGTATAAAAAAGATTTATACCAGCCTTTAACTCTTGAAGAGAGTGTAACGCTTGTCAAGCAGATGTATCAAATATTTAAAACTGCCGATATTAATGTAATCCGTATGGGCCTGCCGGCATCAGATATGATGGAAAATGATTCAATGGTGCTGGCAGGGCCGTGGCATCCCGCTTTTGGTCACCTTGTCCTTTCTCAGATTTTTTATGATGAGGTTTGCAGAAAAATTGATAAAAACCCTGAACTGTTAAAAACTGAAACCCTTATTTTAAATGTACACCCTCAATCAGAATCACGCCTGAGGGGTGATAAAAACAGCAATCTGAAAAAACTTAAACTTCGTTATCCTGGAATTAATTTTTGTATTAATAGAGATAACCCACTGCAAAATAAAAATATTATCAACATAAAGCCTGTTGTATCCCAAATCTTGACTGGCTGACCCAAAAACAGCAGGGTATAGAAGACCCTCTGCCTGCCAATGCTCATAGAGATAAAAATCCGGAAGGGACACCTGTGAAATTTATATTGATCTTTTTCAGAGTGCACTATATAAACAGGAGAAACAGAGAATTTCGATTGAACACTCAACACTCTTAAACTCAATATCACAGGGGGTGCTTATGGATTACATGCTTTTATTTGACAGCCTTTTTTCAGCTGTCCCCAACTTTGTCCTGGGTGTTTTGTGCTGGGCAGCAGGCTGGTATCTGTTTGACAAAACCGTGGATTTCGGTCTGACAGATGAGCTCGTTAAAAAGGACAACCCGGCAGTGGGATCCATGGTATCAGGCTATCAGCTGGGACTGGGACTGGCACTTGTGGGGACCCTTTTCGGCACGGGCCTGCATCTGTTTGAAGATCTCTGGTATATCCTGTCAGGTGGCGTGTTAGCCATAATACTAATGCGGTTGAGTCTTCTTGTTAACAATATATTTATACTTTATAAGTTTAATATTAATAAGGAAATTATCAGGGACAACAACTGTGGTACCGGCCAGGTGGTGGCCAGTTCATCCATTGCCACAGGGCTTGTGCTGATGGGTGCTCAGACCGGGCTGAGCGACTCCTGGCTCATGGGTATCAGAGATATTTTTTTCTACTGGCTTGCCGGCCAGGTGATTCTGGTTGCCGGCGGACTTCTTTTCCAGTTGATCACATCCTATGATGTGCATGAAGTGATAGAGCATGATGACAACGAGGCAGCCGGCTGGAGTTTTGGCGGATGGCTGATTGCCCTTGGAATTATCATCTGTACATCTTTAAAAGGGGCTTCCAGCAATATACTTATGGAGCTGAAAGTACTTGTGATTGTTTCAATTATAGGACTGCTCCTTTTTTCAGGCACCCGCATTATCGTTGACAAACTTCTTCTACCAGGACACAGCCTCTCCAGTGAAGTGGCAGGGCAGAAAAATCTGGCGGCAGGAAAAGTTGCCTGTGCCGCTTTTATAACCATTGCACTCATTCTGTCAGCTGCCGTAGAAAACAGTTTTAAAAGTATCGGATAAAAGGAGACTACCATCATGAAACCGATCAATTTACGCATTTGGATCATATGCATATGTGCCGTACTGTTTACCGCTCTGGTGATTAATGATGCCATGGCCAGATCCAGAGGGTTCAAAGGTTTTAGCTCATCCCGCTCTTTTTCAGGTTCAAAGGGATTTGGCAAATCCTCTTTCAGCTGGGGGAAAAGCAGTAAAAACAGACTGTCCGGTGTAAAGCGATCCCGCTCTTCAGCCGGGAAAATGAGCTCTGCAGACAGAGCATCATACAACCGGGCAAAATCAAATGGGACCGTATTTACAAACAGGTCAGATGCTTTAAAATCATTCAAGAGCCAGAACCAATCAAAATACCCCACAAAATTCTCCAGCCAGCCAAAAGTGCGGCCGGGCCATATTCCGCCCAATATTTCAATCAAAGGCAAAAAACATAAAGTGTTTTACCAAAACGGCGGGTATGGTTATTATACAGGCGCTATATGGCGTCCTTATTCACCGTTTGCAGATCCGCTGATGGCTGCCGGCCTGATGGCTGCCAGCGGTTATTACTACGGCCCAAGGCCGGGACTCTCTTTCATGTCCCTGATAGGAATGGTGATGACCCTGTTTTTGTGTGTGGTAGTTTTAAAATCGGTCTTTGCTTCCAGAGGAACAGCCGGCACAGACAAATTTAACATATTTAAATAAACTGGAGACTATCTATGTTAAATCTTTACAACAGGGATTTCTGGA
>CAYZCC010000001.1:38960-45388 GCA_964476805.1 uncultured Desulfobacula sp. | reverse complement strand
GGATGATCTTTAAGTTATGGGCTCTGATTGTACTTTCAGTTTCAGTGATCTCTACAATGGCATCAGCAAGCCCTGAAACTATCTTTGCCTCTGTGGCACCCCATGAGAATTTTACATTTACATCAATATTGCGCTCTTTAAAAAAACGTTTGGTAAATTTCACAAGTTCAGTGGAGATGGTCTTTCCCTGCAGGTCTTCAAGTTTTTTTACACAAGAGTCTTTTGCAACGGCAATCACCCATCTTGCATGACTTGTACTGACCTTTGAGTAGATGAGATCACAGACAACATGAATATCTGATTCATGTTCAGCAACCCAGTCAAGGCCGGTCAATCCTACATCAATAATACCGCTTTCCACATTGATGGACATCTCCTGTGCCCTGCACAGGGCGCACTCAATTGTATCATCATTGATGTCAGGAAAATAACTGCGGCCTTCCACATTTATTTTCCAGCCAGATCGTTTAAATAGATTTGTTGTTGCATTTTGAAGGCTTCCCTTAGGGATTCCAAGTTTTAATATCTTTTTCACTTTTTATATACCTTTTCAGGATCAAAAATTTTTGATCCCACTATTTTTAGATCATTGTCCGTAACTTTTGAAAAAAAACAGCTTTTATACCCCTTGTGACAGGCGCCCCCTCCAGCCTGTTCAACCTTTAAAAGAATGGTGTCGCAGTCACAATCCACAAAGATTTCTTTAATATTCTGTGTATGACCGGAAGTCTCTCCCTTGGTCCACAACTGCTGTTTTGAACGGCTGAAGTATGTGGCTTTTTTTGTTTTTATGGTTTTTTCAAAAGCCGGGCTGTTCATAAATCCGAGCATAAGGACCTCTCCTGTTTCAAAGTCCTGTGCAATGGCAGGAAGCAATCCATCTGTTTTTTCAAAATCAAGTTTTATCATAATCTGCTGCAACTCCTTTGAACCCATAACTTTAAGCATTTTTAAATAACCGGTATCGTTAAAAAAGTCAAACTTTTGAAGGGGAATTAAAAATGGGCAGATTGTTTTTTTTGAATAAAATTTTGTTGACGTAGTGGTATCGGTCATTGAATGATGTGTCTTGCTGGCATTTGGTAAATATAATTTAAACAGGAGTGGAAAATGCATTCCCGGGACCGGAACACCCTGATATCAGTATTCAAAAACAATGCAAACTACAGGGCTTCCGCGTTCAAGTGATTATCGTAAAGGCCTGGCTTCCACTTCCACTCGCAACCGGGGCAAATCCGAGTGCCGGACAGTGATACAAAATACTGAATGGGTCTTGACAAGAAAACCAGATATTAATATATAGATAGGCGCAATTTGTATCGATCATGACTAGACAGACAGCGTACTATTTTAGTTTTATCATGTAAACCGTCTAAGTTTTTTTGCTTGGATACAGATGGTTAAAGTATCATCAACATTTTCATTTGATGGAGTTTTCATGAGTGAAATAGAAAACAAAGCCGGGAGTGGTTTGAGAAGGAGAGCAGGGAAGAAAAAAGCAGGAGATAAAAAAGATGACAAAGGCTTAGGCCAGGGGGTCATCTTATTTATTGTTGCATTTATTCTGTTCTTTGCAGGCGGCACTCTGCTGTTTCCTAAACTGCTTTATTCAAAAAAAGATCAACCCTTCAACTTTGATCACTATCTTCATACATATGAAGCAGGAGATTGTGATTCATGTCATTTCATAAGAGAAGATGGAAGTTTTTCTGGAATACCCAGATTGGCAACATGTATGGAGTGTCATCCGGATGTCCCCCTTGGTGTAACAGAGGATGAAGCTGTATTTGTGGAAGAGTATCTGGCCAAGGGCAGGGAAGTTCCCTGGTATGTCTATGCAAGACAGCCTGACTGCGTCTTCTTCTCCCATGCCGCACATACGGAAGCTGCTACGGGGATGGATTGCATTGACTGCCATGGCCATATAGGGGATTCAACCTCTTCAAGACCCTATGAAGAGAACAGGGTGACAGGTTACAGCCGTGATATATGGGGGAAAAATATCTTTGGTATTAAAAAGAACTCCTGGGACCGCATGAAGATGGATGACTGCGCAGATTGTCACAAGGAAGAAACAGGCCATCAGGGGTATTGTTTCCAGTGTCACAAGTAAAACCAAACATGAGACTTTAAATTTTATTGAGGGATTATTTATGAAAGTTGACAGAAGAAGCTTTCTGGGATTTGGATTTGGTGCAGTTGCCGGTCTTGCCGTATCACCTGTGGGGTTGAAACTTACAGATGACTCTTCCATATGGACCCAGAACTGGCCGTGGACTCCTGTCCCTGTTGACGGAAAAGTCAATTATGAAAAATCGGTATGTAATCTCTGTCCTGGAAGTTGTGGAATACGTGTAAAAAGGGTTGATAACCGACCGATTAAGATTGAAGGCCTCAGCGGTTACCCTGTAAACGACGGCGGGGTATGTCTTCATGGAATAGCAGGTCTCCAGTATCTATACGATCCAGCAAGAATTAAAACCCCTTTGAAAAAAAAGGGTGATAATTTTGAAAGAATCTCCTGGGATGAGGCCATATCATTTGTTGCAAAAAAGCTTGTAAATCTTAGAGAAGAAGGCAATCCTGAAAAATTGGCCTGTATCACTGAAAAAGGGCAGGGGTCTGTTTCAGGCTTATTTAAAAGGTTGTTAAAAGCGTATGGTTCTCCTGAGTTCTATACAATGCCGACTCTTGAATCCTACCTTGGAATAACAGCATCAACACTCCACGGTCCGGGGAACACCATGGCCTTTGATTTGGAAAATGCAGATTTTGTTTTAAGTTTTGGTGCCGGAATTATTGAAGGGTGGGGATCTCCTGTAAACTGTTTTAAATCTAATGCTTCAAGGAAGGCCAGACATGCCAGAATTTACCAGATTGAACCGCGTCTTTCCAATACTGCTGCTACTGCAGACAGTTGGATCCCTGTAAATCCAGGTGCAGAAGCTGATCTGGCTCTGGGAATATGCCGTGTGATTTTAACGGACAACCGGGTGGGTTCAAATGCCGCAGACAATTTTAAAGAAGGTTTTGATAAATTCGCAGCTGCCCTGAAAAAAGAATATCCACTCTCCAGAATTTCCAGGATTACTGGAGTTAAACCCGATGATATTAAAAAGATGGCCGCCTTGTTTGCAAACGCAAAAATGCCGCTTGCAGTCTTCGGCAAAGGCAGAGGTGATGGCGCGCAGAGTTTGAAGGAGCTTGCATCTGTTCATACATTGAACTGCCTTGTTGGGAACATCAATAAAAAAGGGGGTGCTTTTGTTAAACCAAAGAGCCGCTATCTTGAGTTTCCAGATGTATCCATGGACAGTGTTGCTGAAACCGGGTTTGGGAAAAATAAAACCGGCAGGTATGTTAACCAGTTGTTTGAAAAAGTAAATAAGTCGTCTCAACCTCTGATTGAAGCTCTTTTTATTTATAATGCAAATCCCTGCCACTCTCTTCATGATACAAAAAAGATTAAACAGGCGCTGGATAAAATTCCTTTTATTGTCAGTTTTTCTTCCTTTCTTGATGAAACGGCCAAAGAGGCAGATATTATTTTACCAAGCCACACTTTTATGGAGCGGTTTGAAGATGTCCCGTCTGAAGCCGGCATGGTAAAAAATGTGGTCGGCCTTGCAAGACCTGTTGTAAAACCGATGTATAATACAAAAAATCCAGGAGATTCCCTGATTTTAATAGCAAAAGCGCTTAAAGGCAGTATAGCTGAAAGTTTTCCCTGGGAAACCTATGACAGATGTCTTGAAAATGTAACATCGAAGATATGGAACTCATTGTCAAAAGATGGATTTGCTCTCCTCTCCACTGGAGAAGCAAAGCGCAGGCTGCCCGCAGATATATCGTTTCTTGCAGATCATCCGGAACGTATAAAAGCGCAAGGAGATTTTGATCTTACATTGATTCCAATTGATAATATGCGATTGATGAGCGGAAGCACCGCCTCTTCCCCCTTTGCTGTAAAGACGGTTTCAGACACAGTGATAAAAGGGAAAAGTATTGTTGTTGAAATTAATCCTGTCACTGCAAAAGGCCTTAAAGATAAAGGGTATGCTGTTTTAACAACACCCATGGGAGAAGCCAGGGTTATGGTAAATATCAATGAAGGCATGATGCCGGGTGTGATAGGTATGGTTTCAGGCCTTGGACATACTTTTGATAATAAATATGTATCCAATAAAGGTGTGAATATTAATGAGCTGATCGGCCAGGTAATTGAGCCCGGCTCGGGTCTGGATGCTGCTTTTGGAATTAAAGCCAAGATTTCCAGGGCGTAAAAGTCAGAATTTAAAATTTAAGGATAATGAAATCCAAGGATAAATTGTTAAAGAGGTCTTTCAATGGCACAAGATAATCACAGGAGTGCATTTAAGTTTGGAATGGTTATTGATCTGGACAAATGCACCGGGTGCGGCTCCTGCATGGTTTCCTGCATGGCGGAAAATAATGTTCCGTTCAAGGAGGATGAATCCAATAAAAAGGATAGCATTACATGGATGCGTGTTTATAAAATAACCAATGGCAAATCCTTCCCTGACACGGAAGTGGTATATATGCCAAGACCCTGCCAGCATTGCGCCGGTGAAGGAGATCATGGCCACTCTCCGTGTGTATCTGTCTGCCCTGCAACTGCAACCGACTATGGCTATGACACAGGTATTGTCAGTCAGATCTATACACGCTGTTTTGGATGCAGATACTGCATGGCGGCATGCCCGTATCATGCAAGATATTTTAACTGGTGGGACCCGAAATGGCCGGAAGGTATGGAAAAATACCTGAGCCCCAGTGTCTCTCCAAGAATGAGAGGTGTTGTGGAAAAATGCAGCTTCTGCTACCACAGGTATCAGGCGGCAAGGGACAAGGCCTATGCCCACGGGAATAAGGATCATATAAATGAGGAGGATTATCAGACAGCCTGCACCACTGCATGCCCTGCCAATGCCATTATATTTGGAGATTTGAACAACCCTCACCATAAAGTTCACCAGATTGTTCAACCGGATCCACATCCGGATCCAAGAAACCATCATGTGGTTGGCAAGTCAAAAAACCCTGAAATATTCAGGCTTCTTGAAAGACTAGGTACAAATACAAAAGTCTACTATCTTTCTGAACGGGAGTGGGTAAGAAAACAGGGAGATCACTACCTTGAAGGTGAATGGGAGAAAACAAAAAATCATCATGGGGCCGCATCCCATGGTTAAAATATTCAAAACATATCGTAGGAGTGAATAAATATGGATTCTGCATTAATACCTGAAGGTGTTAAACGCTGCTCACTTCCAAAGTTTTCCATTGGTATTGCTGTTGTGAGTGCCGTACTCCTCTGGGGCGTTTATGCCATGTTCCTCTGCTGGTTTAAAGGTCTGAACCAGACCCATATGAATGATTACTATGGATTTGCACTGTGGATATGGGCGGATCTTGCTGTTATTGCAGTGGGTGGCGGTGCATTTTTTACAGGACTTTTAAAATATATTTTTAAAGTGGATGAATTAAAAAATATTATCAATTTTGCTGTCATTATCGGTTTTATCTGCTACAGTTCGGCTCTGCTGATTCTTGCCATTGATATTGGGCAGCCACTCAGAGGCTGGTTTATTTTCTGGCATGCCAATGTCCACTCAATGCTGACTGAAGTTGCCTTTTGCCTTTCATGCTATTTTGCTGTATTAACCATTGAATTTATTCCAAATATTCTGGAAAACAGGCAGCTTAACAAAGTATCTTTCTTTCATCATCTTGCACATAATATGCATGGTATAATGGTTGTGTTCGCTGCAACAGGTGCTTTTCTCTCCTTCTTCCATCAAGGATCTCTGGGTGGTGTTGCCGGTGTTATGTACGGCCGTCCATTTGCGGTCAGGGAAGGATTGCTGGTGTGGCCATGGACTTTCTTTCTGTTTACCTGGTCAGCTGCAGCCTTTGGCCCATGTTTTACACTGCTTGTAACAAAGATTACAGAAGCGATTACAGGGAAGAAACTGGTGAAAGATAATGTGGTTCATCTGCTTGCCAAGATTTCAGGATGGATGATTGCAACCTATATCATTGCAAAAATTATTGATACGATTTACTGGGCATTTGTTACTGCACCCGGTCTCGGGTTCAAGCTGAGCCATTTTTATACTGACAACAGCTTTTATGGATACTGGATTCTGATCACTGAAATTGTAATATGCGGAGTGGTTCCAGGGGCGCTTCTGATAATGAAATCCACCAGGGAAAACCCAACATTACGTCTTGTTGCCATTCTACTGGGTACGATTGGAGTGTGTCTGAACCGCTGGGTCATGGTGCTTCAGATTATGGCGGTTCCGGTCATGCCATTTGATACATGGGCGCTTTATATTCCAAGCTGGCAGGAAGTTGCAGCAACTGTTCTACCCGTTGCATATGGAGTTTTATTGATTGCTTTT
>CAYZCC010000001.1:25029-38950 GCA_964476805.1 uncultured Desulfobacula sp. | reverse complement strand
GTTTTCCCCCAGGAGAAGGAACTTAATTAAAAAAATGTTTTATGTAGAGGAGAAAAATTATGTTTCCATTTAATTTTGAATGGGTGTGGGATATGGGGCATATGGTTTTTTTTGGAGGATTCTGGTATGCCATTGGTATTATCGGTGCCGGTCTGACCTACTGCTTTGTTAAATCTGTACTGGATACCATGAAGGGTTGAATCCGCTTTTTTTAAATTTTAAATGATGAATTTTAACGCGTGATTACTTGAAAATACCCCTTTCCCATGGAACAGTCAAATTCAATATATGGGCATCCAAACAAAAAAATACCCGGGAGCCCATGTGACAGCTCCCAGGCAGTATTTTGTTTTATGCGGTTACTCAATTAATGGTTATCTGTTTGAGTTCTTCCCTGGTGTTACCTTTTTTCAGGGTCAGTTTCAAAATGCCGTCTTTAAATTCTGCATCAACATCATCAATGAGAACATCATCGGAGAGATTAAAAGAGCGTTTAAAACTTCCGAAAGCTCTCTCCCTTATATAGTAATTCTCTCTGGATTTTTCATTGTCAGTTTTCTGTTCACCCTCAATTGTTAATATCCTATCCTCGATTTTTACTGAGATATCCTCTTTTTTCAAACCGGGCAGTTCAATATTGAAAACCACGTTATCTTTTTCATTGAGAATATCCACAGCAGGGTACCAGGATTTATCTGTTTCCGGTTTAAAAAAACTGTCATTAAAAAAGTTGTTAAAATTGCGCCATAATGCCTGTTCATTTAAAGGATTGTATCTTACAAGTCTCATAATATTTCCCCCTCTGTTTTGTGTTGTATTTAACTTTGTCTTCATTACTTTATTGCCATTTGAGACAAAACTAACCATAAAATATAATACGTCAAGAGTAATATTTTTAATTTTTATATATTATTAAAAAAATAATATATAAAAAGTAATATTATATACGATGGCGTTATTTCGATCCGAACCAGAAGAGAGGGTTTCAAGAATCAATCTTTTTCCCTGCCACAATCCATACCACTGCCCAGAACAGCAGGACAGGAGCAATTCCATATATAAGATAAACAAGAAGATTATTTTCCCACGGTTTAAGATAGAGAGATGCAGCAATGGGATAGGTCAGAGTCAATACAATACGCACCTTTTTTTTTACAGGAAGGTTTTTATTTTTTTTTGCAGCCGACTGCTTTTTTACCGGTGCGCCTTTGAAAAATCTTGATAGAACCAAAACAGAAGCGATAAGCAGTATTAAAACAAGAATTTCATTTATACCGGCCAAGATGGGAGTTCCTTAATATCGTGTATGTTTTGTTCCAAGTTTTATTTCAAATAATTCAGATATTATCTGTTAACCTCACTCTTTTTTCTGCCTGTGGTCATCTGATGAATAAAATTGCTCATGAGGTTTAATACAACTTCAGGCTGGTCATGGTGGGGGGAATGCCTGCATTTATCAATCATATGTGTCTTAATATCTTTTACATGCTTTTTCATTGAAATGATCTGTTTTTCAGTTCCATATGGGTCATCTTTACCCTGTATGGCAAGAAGAGGTACCTTGATTGGATTTAAATATTTCTCAATATTCCATGACATGAATTTGGGATTCAGCCAGACACTGTTCCATCCGTAAAAAGCATTGTCGCAGTTCTCCCCATGATATTTTTCAAGGCCTCTCTTTAAATGATGGTTTTCATAATTGATTTTTGTCTGCTCTATGCATTCAACAGTCATCTTTTCACAAAATAGATGAACCGCTTCAGTTATCACGCCCTTTAATCCGGTTTTCTCTTTTGGGTCGGGGCGGCTGCCTGCAAAAATCACTCCGATTGAGCCTCCGTCTGAATGGCCGATGAGTATGTAGGTTTTAATCTGCGCTTTTTTGATGATCTCAGGCAGTGTTTTTAATGCCTGTTCATGCATAAAATTGATTTTCCATGGCAGAGGAGCGGGATCTGATTTGCCATATCCAAACCGTGAAAAAACAAAGGCAGAGCAGCCTGTTTTTTTTGAGAGTTTTTCAGGAAAATCTTTCCACATCCTGATGCACCCGAGACCTTCATGCAGGAATATAAGAACAGGAAACTCTTTTTTTGCACCCTGATGCCACTGAATTTCAATTTTTTTTGAACCTATTTGTAAATAGTCTGTCATTTGCAGCCAGTTTCATATTTTATTTTGAAAAAGTACAGTTAAATCTATAAAAATATTATAAAAAAGTGTACCCTTATTGCAAATATATTATGAAAGGAGATTTACATATGAAATATATTGGAGCACATGTAAGCATAAAGGGAGGGGTTGGAAATGCTCCTGTGAACGCACATGAAATCGGGGCAGATGCACTGGCTCTCTTTACTAAAAATCAGCGCCAGTGGGCAGCAAAACCTTTGCTTCCTGAAAATATTGAACTTTTTCAAACCAACTGCCGGAAATATGGGATTGCGTTGGATAAAATTCTTGCCCATGATTCCTACCTGATTAATCTTGGACACCCTGAAGCGCAAGGCCTTGAAAAATCAAGAAAGGCTTTTGTTGATGAGATGCAGAGATGTGAACAGCTAGGTATTAAAATGCTTAATTTCCATCCGGGCAGCCATTTAAAAAAGATTTCAGAGGAGAAGTGTTTAAAGAGGATTGCAGAATCCATTAACTTCAGCCTTGATGTGACAAAGCGTGTTACGGCTGTTATTGAAAATACAGCCGGGCAGGGTAGTAATATGGGGTTCACTTTTGAACAGATAGCAGCCATTATTGATAATGTTGAAGATCGTGACCGTGTCGGAGTCTGCATTGATACATGCCACGCCTTCAGCGCGGGTTATAATTTGAAAAGCAGTTTTGATGAAACATGGCTGGAGTTTGACAGAGTATTAGGGTTTAAATATCTTATGGGAATGCACCTTAATGATTCAAAAAAGGCGTTTGCTTCAAGAGTCGACCGTCATGAGAGCATTGGAAAAGGAACTTTGGGAGTTGACGTTTTTAAACAGATAATGGTTGATTCCCGGTTTGATAATATCCCCCTGATTCTTGAAACGCCAGACAGTAACCTGTGGGCTCAGGAGATATCTGTGTTAAAAGGGTTTGTCAAGATTTAATGTCTTCCTCCACAGTTTCTGTCATCAAAAACACGAAAATGAAGAGAAGGTATTGGGTTGGGGGGGATTGTCCGTTTTGGATATTAAACGTTATATTTCTCCATTAGTGTATCATACGCTTTCTGTATTTCCAGAAATTTTTCATTGGCAAGGTCGGAAAAATCTTCACCCAGGTGGGAGAGCTTGTCAGGATGATATTTTTTGATGGCTTGCTTATAGGCATTCTGGATCTCTTTTCGACTGGCATCAGGTCTGATGCCAAGAACTTCATGGGGAGTTTTAGTGGATTTTGATGATCTGTTTTTATGACTCTGCTGATTCTTTTTTTGATGGTTTCTGTTGTTATCTCTCTTGTTCCGGGAGGTGAAATCTGCTTGGTTCTTCCCGGAATGCCGGTTAAATGGATTTTGTTTTTTAAAAAAGAATCTGGGCAGTTTTCCATATCGGATAAGATAATAAATTGAAGCAATCACCACACCATCATCAATCCATCCGGCAAAAGGCAGCAGCAGATCTGGAATAATATCCACCGGGCTTATCAGATAGGCCAGTCCAAATAGAATTAAAATAATTTTAAGATATAGACCCAAAAGGATTACTCCGTGTTAAGCACATCAATCATTGTGAATAGTTTTTTTGAAGTATCAGACGCTTCCAGTTTTTGAACAAGAAACATAACCGCATCAAAAGTACCATTCACATAAATATCTCTCCCGTTTACATTGTGTTTGAATTCAAAGAGTGCAGATCCGTCTTCTGCCTTTAATGTATATGTATGCCAGCCATGACCGGTCAGGTATTCTCTGGGAATTTTCAGCTCCTGCTCCTGGATTTCAGGATCTCTTATCATCTCAATATCATTCACACTAAAATCCAGGCCCAGTTTATTAAAATAACCAACCATTCCCTTTGCCGTTCCGGAAGTATCCGCTTTCCCCTTCTGATGGCTTTCCATAACTTCAAGTGTATACCCTTTAAACAGATCCGGGAATGTATTTGCAGCATACGCCATCATGGCCTGGAATCCCACAATCTGTTTCGCCATATTGGGAGCAATAACAGCTGGTGTTGAAGCTTTTTTTACGGTTTGTTCAAGCTTGTTCCTGTCACCTCCTGTTGTTCCCATGACAAAAGGGATTCTGTTTCGGGTATAAAACAGGGCATTTGAATTGACAGCTGACGGGTGGGTATAGTCAACTGCAATAAAAGAGGGATACTCTGATTTTATCTCTTCTATTTTTTCATCTCTTGTTTCTGGTTTAATAAGATCAAAATACAGGCTGTTTATCTGAGCTTTTTCATCCTCAATCTCCTCTCCTGTAAGTGAACATGGGATTACATTGAATCTATCATCTTTTAAGGCAGAGGCTGCCATGATTTTTGAGACATTTCCAGGAAGACCATTTATCATGATATTGATTTTTTTCATTTTTAGATACTCCTTATATTGATCGAACAAGTTTTGAAAATTCGGGTATATTCTTCTCTATATTCGGGTCAGCAGCATTTTTTTTCAAGCATTTTATGGCGTCAGGAATATATTGTTCAAACTGTTTTTTCTTTTTCGTCTGGCTCAAATAGCTGAAGGCCCCGAGAAACTGCATATTTCTTGTTAGACTGCAATATTTATAACACTGCACAAAGTGTTCTCTTTCACTCAGGTTCAAGTTCAATTTTTCCACTGTATATTTTAAAATTTCATCTCTTATTTTACTTTTGAGGTTAACATAGGGATCAATAAGTAATGATGCAAGGTCGTATTGCAGAGGACCTGACCGGGCTCCCTGAAAATCAATAAAATAGATTTTTTGGTTCTTTACCATAATATTTCTTGACTGCATGTCACGATGCATTAACCCTGTCAATTCATACTTGAGTGCATTCTCTGCAATATGGTTAAACTCTGAAGCAAATTGCTTAAAGGAAACATTTAATTTCAGGTAATTTTGTATAAACGCCTCCATGAAATATCTACACTCTTTTTCAAGTATTAGATTTTTTGAATAGGCTTGCGTCTGGCAGGTCCACTCTTTGTTAAAATTAATGAATCCTTTTGTGGAAAAATCAATGAGTGCATCAATTACTTTTTTATAGAGTTTCACGATGAATTCATCACTGTTTTTCTTTTTTATCACTGTTTCAAGATGCATGTCTCCAAGATCTTCAAGGACAACCTTTCCAGATAGTCTGTCAAAATTATATATCCGGGGAACAGGCACCTTGTTTGAGAAGAGATGGTTTCCGATATGAATAAAAGCATTCACCTGTAAAAGTTCATCACTTTCAGGCAGGCAGATGCCGTGATCAGAGATGATTAAAGAGCAATCACTCTGTCTTACTCTGTACCAGTTGCGGTCAGAGCCTTCTCCTGAAAGTTTTTCAAGGTGCAGGTTTTTAATCTTGGCCGGATCTGTATTAAACTTGGAAGCAGCCAGTAGCAACATGGAAGTCATGGAATAGGAGTCTTTATCTCCAATATCTGACCAGAATATCTCTTTTTCAACAAACGCTTTGACCTTTTTTGTTTTGCAAAGATCTCTATAAACTTCAATACTTGAAAATATTTTTTTATCCGGGAAAAAAGTGAAAATTTCAGGAGATAAAATCTGAACACCTGTAAATGCAAAGCCTTTGGTTTTAGTTTCAAAATTTTGAATACAGCTGTTACCATCGATCTCTACTTTGTTAAATTGTTGAAAATCATGTAAGACAAGTGTTATCAGGCAATCTGATTCTTTATGGAAATTATACGCTTTTAGAAGATCAATAGTTGAAATAATATCGGAATTTATTACAAAAAAAGGGTGTTCATCCAAAAAAGGTTCTGCATTGGCAATGGCGCCGCCAGTATCAAGAATGACAGGTTCATGTATTGTTTTAATGAGTTTCCCGAATCGATTGAGTCTTATAAACTCTTCTATCTGTTCGTGCAGATGGTGCGTGTTTATTAAGATCTCATGGCAGCCTGTCTGCACAAGTTTTTCGATTGTGTGTTCAAGCACGGGGCGTGAAATTAATGTGAACAAAGGTTTGGGAATGGTTTGCGTATAGGGTAAAAGTCGGGTGCCAAAACCCGCTGCAAGGATGAGTGCTTTCATGATTCTAAATTGAGATTAAGAGAATAAGCCGGTCAATAATATTTTTGTATGAGTCACTCTGTATCTCATCTTTTGTGCTGATGATTTTATTTTTAATGAAAAAATTAACGGCATTCTTGTAATTGATATGTGACAATGATTCTTTAAAAGTGATTGTTTTATTTTTGTAGAGTTTATCTCCAAGCGCATGAATTTTTTTGATTCTGTTTTTTCCCTCATGTTTATCCGGGCCGTTTCTTTCAAAATATAAAAGAGTCGTTTTGTAGGATTCAAGAAAGGGCATTAAAAAAGCAGCGATCCATTTTAATTTGCGAAGCCCCTGGGAAGTAATATTAAAAACATCAAAATCAGAGGAATCCGGTACAATGATCCCTTCGTTTACAAATCCCTTGAGCGACTTGCCAATCTCCTCTTCACAAACAGTCTCTTCATCAAAGAAAAATTCATCTATAAACATTTTTTCCAGGAAATTAAATCGGATGGAAAGTTCTGACGTTGAAAACTTAAACCTGTCAATTTCAAGAATGGCAACGGCTGTATAAGAAAAATGGACAAAAAATGAGATCACAGAGTTTTTATAATAATCCAGTATGGCCCGTTTATTATCTTTTACAATAAAAATCGTCTGTTCTGTCATCTCTTCATCATCTTCATCAGCAAGCTCTATAAAATTTCTTTTAATAAATTTATTGATCACCGCGTCCAGAGTATAATCCTGATCAATTAACAGGGATTCAGAAAGGTCTGCATTCATAAATATAAGCATACGCATGTATGTGTTTATTCTATCTGTCATAAGTTTTTTTGCAAAACTGTTTTTCGGGCAGTTCAATATAGCACTTGCAATAATTCCATGGGGAGTCACCATTGAGTTGGTATTGATTGAGTGGATCAGCTTATATCCAAAATTTTTGACAAAATGCATATATTCTCTGGTTGATATTTTGGAAATATCAATATTTTTTTCTTGAATATACGCTTTAACAGATATGGGTTCATTAAACCTCATATAGACTTTACCATATTTTTTCTTTAAAAATTTACGGGCACTGATCAGGCCTTTAAGAGTTTCAGGACTCTTTTTCTCTCCTTCAATCTCTTTGAGATAGGCATCCTCCTCAAGAACTCTGTCATAACCGATAAATATGGGTACAAAGAAAAGGTCACTGCAGGCGCCATTGTTATAGGCATTAATCAGCATTCCAAGACCGCCCGGCCTTGGGGAAAGTAGTTTACCCGTTCTGCTTCTTCCGCCCTCAATAAAAATTTTTATATTAAATCCTTCAGACAGGAGTTTTTCCAGATAGGATCTAAAGATTTTTGAATATAGAGGGTCGCCTTTAAAAGTACGTTTGATAAAAAATGCTCCGCAACGCCTGAACAGAGGGCCCAACGGCCAGAAGGAGAGATTTTTACCCGCTGCAATATGGGGACATGGCATATTATTGTGGAACATAGCATAGGGCAGCAGCAGATAGTCCAGATGACTTTTATGGCAGGGGACAAGGATGAGAGGTGCCTTAGTTGATGCTTCTCTCATTCTGTTAATCTCCTCTTCGTTGACAACAAGCTCCTCAAATAGATTCTCAAACACCCAGGTTAAGATCCAGTTTACTGAATTGATGATACGCAGGTTGTAATTTGCGGCAATCTCTTTAATATAGACCGCCGCTTTTTTATGGGTTTTTTTCAGGGGCATCTGATTTTGTGAAGCGTATTCAGCCAGGTACTCACGCAGATTTTTTTTTGTCAGAATATCTTCTGTTATCTCATGTCTTGATTTCAATACAGGTCCTGTTATACTTTTTCTCTGCCTGTTCAGAATATCAACAAGATGACTTCTCAGCCGGTGTGCCTGGAATTCTGAATCAAGTTGATCAATATCAGTCCGCAAGATAAAATCTTTTAAATTAACCGGGTTGGCAAAATCAACTTTGATTTTTTCAGGGCGCCTTATGATTGTTAAAAAGCGTTTTAAGAATCCTGGTTTTTCATGGGTTCCGAAAAGAATATCAGTGATGCTCTGATTTTTTTTCATGGGCTTTGGAATATAGATGATATTTCCCGGAATAATTATGATGGGCCTGGCAATCTCTTTTTGAAGCTCGATTAAAAGAAAAAGCGGGTCAGGACTTGATTTGATGAAGCGTTTATAAAAGTCTTCCTCTTCAATCAGGCTTATAAATCCAGATTTGCCATTTTTCAGCGCTTTTAAAATATAACCTGATGAATAAGCATCCTGAAGTTTGAAGTTGTGGAGAAAATAATCAATATGGCATAAAAAAAATTGAAACAGTTGTTTGACAGGCAAAAGAAAAAAAAATCTAAAGTCAAAACCTATTTGTGGGTAGGGAAGATCAAGTTCTTTGAGCTTGGTATGATAATATAAAAAATCTAAATACCTTTTATCTTTACTGGAGTAGATAACAATACTCTCTTGATCAATCTCTTTTATCTTTTTTATATTATGCGCATCAAAGTTGAGTTTATTAACCAGGCGTTTCATCAGCCGTTTGATAAAAAACCCGCTGTTGCCCGGATAGTAACATAAAAAATGGTCATACGTATTATCCAGCATATATTTTATTGTACAGCGAATTCTGAATCTGGTGTTTTTAATAAAATTTTTGGGTTTTTCCAATCGTTTCATTGTTTTCCTTTTTAAGGAGTGTTTCATCTATTTTTGGCTAACCGCTGTGTGACAGATATGAAGTCCCGCCATACAACAGAATATGTAGGGATTTAGCCTGCATAGCTGCTCTTTCAAATAAAAGCCCAATGCTTAAAAGAGAATTAATTTTGACGTAACCTCATATAAATTATCAGAGGTTTCCAAGAATGGCAATCTTTAAATTCTCAAGAGTATTCAAGTGTTTTTTTCATAGGATGGTATCTTTCAATCTTTCAGATCATGTAACAATCCATCTGCCTGAACAGATAGCGGCCAAAGAGTTAAAAAAGATACTTCCCATGGATATTGATCATGAAATATCAGATCATGGTGTGCTTGAAATACATATTATCCCTCACTTACGCATTGCCAGATAAAAATTTTTATGACTTTAAAATAATCTTGATAAAAGAAAAACCATATGCTATTTCTTTTAAACTGAGTTGAGATTTTTAAATTTATTAAAGTATAAAAATATAACTATTAGTATAATTTATTTTAGGAGGATCTATTTATGAAAACATTAATCGGTGGTGCCATTGCCGTACTTTTCGGTGTCGTGGGTCTTGCAGTCTGGTTTAATCAATTTTTAGTATTACTGGCAGGAAGTATTCCGCCTGTTCTTCTTCTGGGTGGCGGCCTTGCACTCTATCTTGGATTTGACGAACTTAAAGATTCATGGAAAAAAGATGAGGGAAGTGATGCAGCAGCATCTGGAGAGGATAAAACAAAGATTGCCGAACTTGAAAAAGAGATTGAGGATCTGAAAAAAAAATAAAAAACCAAAAGGTCAGGAGCTATTCCTGACCTTTTTCAATTGCGGAAGTTGCAAGGAAGTCTGCCACTTCATTCTCTTTAATACCTGAATGACCTTTCACTTTAATAAAACTAAGATCACTGAATCTCTCGATCAATGTTTTAATATCTGATATCAAGGATTTGTTTTTCTGTGGTTTCCAACCCTTAGTTAAAACGCCGATGGCGTAGTTTGAATCCGAAAAAACACGAACAGGCAGATCATGGCGTTTTAATTCCTGAAGTGCCACTTTTATGGCAGTTAATTCTGCTATATTACTGGTGGCCGGGCCAATATATTTTGAAATCTCTTTTCTCTTTTCTCCATAGATGAAAAGTATACCTATGCCAGAAAATCCAGGATTGCCGGAAGAAGCCCCGTCAGTATAAATTTTAATGCAGTTGTCAGGCAGGTCGGCATCTTTTTCCTGTTTTTTTGCAGGGTTTTTTCTGGTTTTTTTTGTGCCTGTTTTTTTTCGAGATGGAACCGCCTCACTTTCCGGATTCAGGTTTTCAAGTTTCACCCTGTATTCGTAACCCTGTTTTAAATTGTATTTTATCAGTACCTTTCCATTTTCTGCTATAAGGCTGTTATCGCTGTCAGCGGCTGCCCAGACCTTATTGCCTTTATAGCTCATCCTTTTCCAGTGGCTGTCACTTTTTTTGTTATTCATATAAATAGTATTTTCCTGAGAGGGATTTAAATTTCTTAAGTTCTGGTTCCCATTGATCTGAAATCCGGGTTAAATCGTCTAAATTCGTCACCTTGGTTCTGAGTCTGCTACTTCCAAGAATCAGATCCATGGGCATTTTTTGATACTCATACTCATAGGGAGGGGGTTTAAATTCAAACTTATTTTTATGATATTTAATAATTAATTGCATTAAGATTAAAGAAGAGAGAAATGGCCTGAAGGTTTTTCTGTCTGATATATGAATCTGAAATCCCCTGCAGATACTTTTTTGCCATTTTCCCGATGTCGGTTCAAAATTAACAGGTCGAAGGTCTGCGCCATTTATCAGAGTGTCTGCTTCAGATTTAATTTTTCTGATATCAATAAAAGGCGCTCCAAACTGTTCAAAGGGTAAAGCGGTACCTCTTCCCTCAGATATATTGGTGCCTTCAAAAATAACCTGTCCTGGGTAAACCATACAGGAACTGACCGTTGGAAGATTAGGTGAGGGAGGTATCCAGGCAAGTCCTGTCGCATGCCAGTACATTTTTCGTTCCCAGTTCAACATAGGTATCGTGTCAAGATCACATCCAAGGTTGAACGCTTTGTTAAAAAATTGTGAAATTTCCGCAATGGTCATTCCATGGCGCATGGGAATGGGAAACCTTCCTACAAAAGATGAATACTCTTCTGACAGGATATTCCCTTCGATCTGGGTGCCGCCAATGGGATTGGGCCGATCAAGAATAACCACTCTCTTTTTCATTCTGGCTGCCATCTCAAGGCAGTATGAGACAGAATAAATAAATGTATAAACCCGGGTACCAATATCCTGGAGGTCAATGAGCAGAACATCTATTTTGTCAAACATTTTTGGGGTGGGAATTCTTGTACTGGAGTAAAGACTGTAAACCGGAATTTTTAATTCAGGATCCATCATATGATCTGATTCAATCATATTGTCCTGTTTTTCAGCATAAAACCCATGCTGCGGTGAAAACAAAGCTTTCAACTGCCCTGGAAAATGTTTATGGATAAGCCTGGAAGCGTGATTCAGTTTGCTGTCAACAGAAGCAGGGTTGGACAGCAGGCCAAGACGTTTTGATTTAAGATATTCAGGCGGGTTTGTGATAAGGTTTTCAACTCCGAGAGTTACTTTTTTTTCCATAAAAATTTCAGTTTTCAGGATTGTTATGGTAAAATTTTAAATTCTGCTTTTTATATACCGTTATGACAGTAAATATTCAACACTTGAGTTGCCGTCTGGGATAGCGCATAAAATTTTTATCAAAGACTTGCAAAAAATAGTCTCTGGTTTTATATATGTTGTCAACACAATTTCAAGAACCCAGGAAAAAGGATTTATACGTGGAAACTAACAAGGGAAAAAGGCGCTATTACTCTTTATCCCATGGGGGTAAAAAAGCCTCCTATAAGTATGGGATTGAATATCACGGACACTAAAATTCCTATAAAGACTAAAATTCATATATAAATAAAATCAGAGCCGGTTTGTTCAAGTGCCGGCAGTTTTTCAAACCCAATTGGATAAATCCGCCTTTAACTCAGGTAAAAAGAAGCGTAATGTGATGAGATTTAAAATCAATAAACAGGTCGAGAGTATTAAAATATACGAACCGGGCAGACCGATCAGGGAGGTAGCACAGCAGTATCAGCTTGAAAAAGTAATCAAGCTTTCATCCAATGAAAATCCTCTGGGTTTTTCTCCAGATGTTAATGATGCAGTATTAAAAGCCATGAAAGAGATGAACAGGTATCCTGAATCGGGTGCACACGCCTTAAATAATAAACTGGCTCAAAAATTTCATGTTTCCAGTGAGAATATTGTTCTTGGAAATGGTTCAGATGATATTATTGCCCTTTTATGCCATGGATTTTTAAATGAGGGGGATGAAGCTTTAATGCCGCTGCCTTCATTTCTAATGTATGAAATCAGTGTCAAGACAGCAAAAGGAGTCCCTGTCATGGTACCTTTAAATGATTTTTCAACCAACCTTAAAGGTATGGCTGAAAAAATTTCATCTAAAACCAGATTGATTTTTATTACCAATCCTTTTAATCCAACAGGCAGTACAATCAGGTTTGATGAGTTTAATGAATTTGCACAACAGGTACCAAGGGATGTAATTATAGCAGTTGATGAAGCATATATTGAATTTGTCAGGAGCGATACAGTATACAACGCCTTGAAAAATCCTTTGCAGGATCAGAGAATCGTTTCCCTGAGAACATTTTCCAAAGCATATGGACTTGCCGGGTTCAGGGTGGGGTATGGAATTATGAATGAGCAGATTGCTCAGGTTCTGAATAAAATACGGCAGCCGTTTAATGTCAACTCTCTTGCACAGGTTGCTGCCGTTGCGGCACTGGATGATGAAGATTTTTTAAAAACAAGTATCAGGACAACCCATGAAAGCCTTGATTTTATGTTTCATGAACTTGAAAATGCAGGTATTTACTGCCTGCCAACCCAGTCTAATTTTTTCTTGCTGGATGTAAAACAGGATGCAGGAGAGGTGTTTGAAAAGATGCTGCAAAGAGGTGTTATTGTGCGCTCAATGAAATCCTACGGGTTTGATACCTTCTTACGTGTTAATACAGGCACTGAACAGGAAAACACTCTTTTTCTGCATGCACTTAAAGAGGTTCTAAAAAAATAGGGGGTTTTAAAATGTCCACTCGAATTATCACCATTGACGGCCCGGCAGGTGCGGGAAAGACAACCGTCAGTAAACTTCTGTCTAAAAAACTCGGGATTGTCTATGTCGATACAGGAGCGATATACAGAGGCGTCGCTTTTGAAATTCAAAACCATGAGATAGAGTGGGAAAATGATTATATTCTTGCCTCTTTTTTAAAAGAACTTGATTTGAAGTTTATTAACAAAAATGGCGCGTTTATACTGATGTCGTCGGGTCGTGATATCACTCCATTTATCAGAACGCCTGAAATTTCAATACTTGCATCTTCTTCTTCTGCAAAACCTCAGGTACGCGAGGCTCTTCTTGATATTCAAAGAGAAATTTCAGCAACCCAGGATGCTGTTTTTGAGGGCAGGGATATGGGGACGGTTGTTTTTCCAGAAGCGGAATACAAATTTTATCTTTTTGCAGATCTCACCATACGGGCAAAAAGAAGATACGATGAAATGCCTGATAAGATAAAAGATATCAGCATCGTTCAAGAGGAGATGCAGGCAAGGGACCGTAATGATTCTCACAGAGAGACAGCACCCCTGAAGCCCGCATTGAATGCCGTTAAAATTGACTCGACCCTTTTAACAGTTGAACAGGTGGTGGAGAAAATGTTGAAAATTATTGAAAAAGCCTGAAAAGAAAAACAAATTTATTGATTTCCCTCATTTTATTTGATAAAAAGAAAAATTGTACTCAGTCCAAATGCAGCTGTGGCTAGTGCAAAAAACGGCTAAGGGAGATTAATATTAATGAATAACATTGCTGAAGAAAACGAAAATCAAAAAATGAATACGGAATTTAAAGAAGAAAAGAAAGAAGATTCTATACCTGAGACTGCTGGTGAAGAGACTGGTGAAGAGAC
>CAYZCC010000001.1:8713-24929 GCA_964476805.1 uncultured Desulfobacula sp. | reverse complement strand
AAAAGAAAGAAGATTCTATACCTGAGACTGCTGGTGAAGAGACTGGTGAAGAGACTGGTGAAGATCAAGAAGAATCAATGGAAGCGCTTTTGGACATTTATGAGTCCAGCTTTAAAAAATTTGAAGAGGGGCAGGTGGTAACCGGAACGGTCATCTCTGTTGCAAGGGATATGGTTCTTGTGGATGTTGGATATAAATCTGAAGGGCAGATTTCCATTCAGGAATTCATTGATGAAGAAGGCAATGTAGATGTCAATGTCAATGATGAATTTGAGGTTATGATTGAAGTGTGGGATGAAGAGGAGGAGACGGTCCTTTTGTCCCGTGAAAAAGCAAAAAAAGTTAAAGTATGGGATTCCATTCAAAAAATTTATGACAAGGATGAAACCATTGAAGGTGAAATAACCAGCAGGGTCAAAGGCGGTTTCTCTGTTGATGTGGGTTTGCAGGCATTCCTTCCCGGCTCCCAGGCGGACCTTAGACCCATACGCAATATGGATAAAATGGTCAATCAGGCCTATAAATTCAAAATTCTTAAATATAATCAAAAAAGAAACAATATCGTGCTTTCAAGGAGAGTTCTTCTTGAGGTAGAACGTGAAAAACTGCGCAGTGAAACCCTGGAATCCATTGAAGAAGGCAATGTCATGGAAGGCATTGTTAAAAATATTACTGAATATGGTATCTTTGTTGACCTTGGCGGAGTAGACGGGCTTCTGCATGTTACTGATATCTCATGGGGAAGAGTTAAACACCCTTCAGAGCTGTTCACTGTCGGAGATACCATACATGTTAAAATTCTCTCCTTTGATCTTGAGAGAGAGAGAGTTTCTCTTGGCATGAAGCAGCTGACTGCTGATCCATGGACAACTGTGGGAGAAAAATATGCGGTGGGTTCAAAAATTTCCAGTAAAGTTGTCAGCCTGACAGATTATGGCGCATTTATTGAACTTGAAGCAGGGGTTGAAGGTTTAATCCATGTATCAGAAATGTCCTGGACAAGAAAAATACGCCACCCATCCCAGATGGTGGCATTGGGTGAAATTGTCGAAGCGGTGGTCCTTGATCTGAAACCTGAAAACAGAAGAATCTCTCTGGGAATTAAACAGACTGTTGAGAATCCCTGGGAAGTTATTTCACAAAAATATCCTGTGGGTACTATTATTGAGGGCAAAATTAAGAATATCACTGATTTTGGCCTTTTTATAGGTATTGATGATGATATTGACGGGCTGGTGCATATCTCTGATATCTCCTGGACAAAAAGGATTAAACACCCTTCTGAAGTCTATAAAAAAAATGAAACGATTCAGGCAGTTGTCCTTGATATAGATAAAGGGAATGAGAGATTTTCCCTTGGAATCAAACAGACCCAGGCAGACCCCTGGGAATCTGTAAGTCAGCGATATGAAGTCGGCAAAGAGATATCAGGTGTTATCACCAACCTGACTGACTTTGGTGTTTTTGTTGAGCTTGAAGAAGGTATTGAGGGACTGGTACATGTATCAGAAATAAGTAAAGAGAATGTGAAAAATCCAAAAGAGAATTACAAAATTTCTGAGACAATTACAGCCAAAGTGATGAATATCAACAGCGATGAAAGACGTATCGGTCTTTCCATTAAACGGCTTGAAGAAGACGATGATGATAAATCTTTTGAAAAATTTACCAAGAGCATGAAACCTCCCACTTCACCTTTTGGTGAAATATTTAGAAATAATATTCAAGAGCAGATTGATGCCAGTAAAGATGCAGATTCTAAAGAAGCAGTTGATGAAACATCCAAAAAAGCGGTGAGTGAAGAACCTCAAAAAAAGGTTGAAGAGATATCTGAACAGAAAGATACAGATAATATTGAAAAAGCAGAAAGTGGTGAAGCGTCAGATATAGCTCAACCAGACACCACAAAAGAGGCTGCTGAACCCGCAGAGATCGAAACGGAAGAAGCCAGGACTGAAGAGACAGGTGATGACAAAACAGATAGCCCTGAAGAAAAATAGTTTGTTTTAAATGTGTATTGTAAGGGCTGAATGATTGATTTAACTCAGCCCTTTTTTATTTTTTTTAACAGGGTCAATATAATATAGAAATCAGGACACTGTATATGTATGCCAGACGACATCCATTTCTTTTTTTCTTACTCATTATTGCAATATGCGCTACCATAATATTTTCAGGCGTTGTCCTGCTTTTATTTTTTGGTTCAAAAATGGCCGCTTCCGGATTTGCACGCAGCTATGATTCATCCCGCGGCAATGTAGGTATTGTTGAGGTTAAAGGGATGATATGGTCTTCCAAAAAAATCATTAAAGATATTAAAACTTTCCGTGATGATGATTCCATTAAAGCAATTGTTTTACGCATAGATTCACCAGGAGGGGGGATTGGTCCATCCCAGGAGATATATCGTGAAGTAATGAAAACCAAAAGAGATAAAAAAATTATCACCTCCATGGGATCAGTTGCTGCTTCAGGCGGGTATTATATTGCATCGGCAACCCATAAAATAATTGCCAATGCAGGAACTATAACCGGCAGTTTCGGCGTTATTATGGAGTATGCAAATATTGAAGCCATTGCAAAAAAAATCGGGATTTCTCCTGTTGTGATTAAAAGCGGTAAATTTAAGGATATTGGCTCTCCTCTGAGAGAGTTAAAGGATTCAGAAAGAGAAATTCTCCAGGATCTTGTTAATGAACTTCATCTGCAATTTGTCAATGATGCAGCAAAGGCCAGGGGAATTGATGCAGAGAGAATGCGGACGCTTGCAGACGGCAGGGTTTATACAGGGCAAAAAGCGCTTGAATTGGACCTGATAGATCGCCTTGGTAATCTTGATGACGCTGTTCAATGGGTGGGAGAGCTTGCCGGCATAAAAGGTGAATTAAAGCCGGTTTACCTAAAAGAAGATAAGATTACATTTATTAAAAGGCTTGCAGAAATCCTACTCAAAGATCTCAACATCTCCGGCACCATAACGGATAATCTGCGGTATATCATCAATTAAAGAGACAACACTTGACGGTGATCCGGGTACAGGACCGCCATCTATCACCACGTCAATATTTTTTAAAAAAAAGTCGTGGAGCAGGGAAGGGTCTGCAAACACTTCTCCCTCTGGATTTGTTGCACTGGTTGATATCATTGGATGGTCAAGTCTGCTGGCAATGGCAATGGCAATATTGTTATCCGGCACTCTTATCCCAGCAGTTTTTCTTTTGGTCAGCATCATTTTGGGAACCATTTTAGAACCCGGCAATACAAAGGTGTATGGTCCTGGCAGAAGTCTTTTCATGTTCCTGTATGCCAGGTTTGATACTTTGGCATATTTGGATATATTTTTCAGATCAGGACAGATAAAACTGAATGGTTTTGTTTTTTGTCTCTGCTTTAACTTTAAAAGATAGATTTTTTCAATGGCTTTTTTATTCATGATATCACAGCCAATTCCATAAAACGTATCCGTCGGGTAGGCAATAACACCCCCCTTTCTGATAATCTCCACAACTCTGGAAATCTGTCTCTCCTGCGGGTTTTGTGAATTTATTTTCAGTAACATGACCAATAAAAAAAGTTTTAATTTTAAAAAAAATGATATCAACACAAGGCAGGATATATGTAAAATCATGACGTGTCAATGATTTACACGATCAATCATGATGAAAGCCCTTTGAAATCTCAATCCAATGAAAACAGTTCCAACAGGTTTGTATAAATAATATATCGTCTCTCTTTTTACTTTTTTTTAAGTGGTCAGTCAAACAGAGCATTGATGAAAAGTCTGGCATCAAAATGCTGCAGGTCCTCAATCTGTTCTCCCATACCAATATATTCTATTGGCAGTTTCATGGTGCTTGTAATCGCTGCAACAATACCGCCTTTGGCAGTCCCATCAAGTTTTGTCAAAGCAATCTGGCTTAAATTGACAGCTTCATTAAAAATATTGGCCTGGGAAATGGAGTTCTGTCCTGTTGTGGCATCGAGAACCATCAGGATTTCGTGGGGTGCTCCGGGCAGCCTTTTATTAACAGAGCGCTTGATTTTTTTCAGCTCTTCCATAAGATTTTTTTGCGTATGAAGTCTGCCTGCTGTATCTATCAATAAGATATCAATATCCCTTGCAATGGAAGCTTCAACAGCATCATAGGCAACCGCAGCAGGATCTGCCCCCTCTTTGTGTCTGACAATGGAAGAATTTGATCTCTGCGCCCATATTTCCACCTGTTCTATTGCTGCAGCTCTGAATGTATCTGCAGCTGCAATAAGGACTTTTTTCCCCTGGGAGGTAAACTTCATGGCAAGCTTCCCAAGAGTTGTTGTCTTACCTGTTCCATTAACTCCCACAACCATGATCACATAGGGTTTTTTCACTGAACTTTTTTCCCCGGTATCAAGCGGCTTCTGTTTTTCTGGAAAGAGGGCAGTCAATTCTTCTTTTAAGACCTGTTTGAGCTCATTTGCATTTGATAATCTACCACTCTTTTCCTTTATTTTTTCCATCATCTCCAGGGTGATATCAATTCCAAAATCAGAAGTAATGAGCAACTCTTCCATCTCTTCAAAAAGATCATCATCAATCGTTTTACTGGACACAAAAAGTTTATTAATATCTGTGTTTAATACCTGTCGTGTTTTTGAAAGCCCGGCTTTAAGTTTTGAAAAAACTGTGCCTTGCTTCTCATTCTCTTTTGAACGCTTTTTTTTGAATATATGAAATCCCAATTTGTATGACTCCTTTAAATATAAATCTTTTATCTGTTTTACAGTTTTCTCATCATTGAATGAAAAATTGTCTTGACATTGGGGGGCCACTATAAAAGGTTTCAGTAAAAAGCTGAAACCCTTTGTATTTATTGTGGCTGGGTGATAAGGATTCGAACCTTAATTGACGGAGTCAGAGTCCGTAGTCCTGCCGTTGGACGATCACCCAGCAGATTATCGACTCAAAAAAATATATCAAACTGGAGTGGCAGTCAAGAAAATTTTTGGTTTATAATTTGTGAAGTACAATATGGATATGATACATTTAAGAAAGCTGGGTGTTTTTTGGGAAACTATTAAAAATATGGGAGGCGCATATGGCTGTTACTGTATTGATTAAAAGAGTTGTGGATAAAGGGAATGAAAATCTGCTGGGCGATCACTCGGTTTGAAATTTATACTCACGTGAAGAAATAGTAGATTGTTGGAAAAATTTAAAAACCTTGAAAAGAGGGTGATCAAATTATCCTCTTTTGCACTGGCTTTTTCCGGAGGGGTTGACAGCACCTTGCTTTTAGCAGTGGCAAAAAGATTAATTCCACAGCAGATAGTTGCGATGACTCTTTCAACGCAGTTTGTACCTCAATCAGAAATTGAGAGTGCAAAAAAAATTGCTGACTCAATAGGTGTAGAGCATATATCTATTGATGAAAATATTCTGGAGGATGAGAACATTGTCTCCAATACTATGGATCGCTGCTATTTTTGTAAAAAAAAGATGTTTTCCATTATAAGAGATACAGCAGAAAAATATGGAATTAACAATTTAGTGCATGGGGTGAACCTTGATGATTTAAAAGAGTTCAGGCCGGGTTTGAAAGCGGCAGAAGAACTTGGATTTATTTCCCCTTTTGTTCAGGCAGGAATAGCCAAAAAAGATATCAGAGAGATTTCAAAACAGATGGGGCTTGACACATGGGATAAACCATCTAACTCCTGTCTTGCAACAAGAATAGCATATAATGAGAAAATAAGTTTTAAAAAACTTGTGGTGGTGGAAAAAGCAGAAACATTTCTAAGAGATCTGGGGTTTAATTATATACGAGTCAGATGCAGTGGAAAAACAGCAAGAATTGAAGTGGATCCCGGCCAGATCGTACAATTTATGGATGAAACTGTGAGACAGAAAATATCAAAACAGTTTGTTAAATTTGGTTTTAAAAATACCAGTATTGATATGGACGGTTATCAGATGACCTGAAAGAGTAATATAAAACCGCTAATTTTCCCAATTACGGCGTTGGGAACAAATTTGTTTTGGCCTTTCAAGGCATCAGGGTTTTTGTTCAGACACTATCTTGTATGGATTTCAAGATCGTTGAAAAAATAACCGATCTCAACAGCGGCTGTTTCTGGTGCATCAGAACCATGGACAACATTTTGTTCAATATTTGTTGCATACTCTTTTCGTATGGTGCCGGCTTCCGCCTCTTCAAAATTTGTAGCTCCCATGAGCTTCCTGTTCCTTGCAATCACATCTTCACCTTCAAGTACCATGACCACAATCGGTCCTGAAATCATAAAATCTGTCAAACTGCTGAAAAATGGACGCTCTTTATGAACAGCATAAAATCCTTCTGCCTGGGGCTTTGTCAGATGAATCATTTTCATGGCGGCAATTTTAATGCCGTCCGTTTCAAACCGCCTGATGACTTCACCCATTACATTTTTCCCAACCCCATCCGGTTTAATGATTGATAATGTTCTTTCCACTCCGCAATATCCTTTCAATTATAATTTTTAAACAAACTTGAAAAATATCATGAAACTATATTATAGTCAATTTTTATGAAAAATGGTTTAAATATTATAAAGATTGCTGTTACCGGCTCTGCAGGCTCCGGCAAGAGTCTGTTGTGTAGACATTTTAAGACAATTGGACTTGTAACACTCGATTGTGATGTGATAGCAAGGCAGGTGGTTGAGCCTGGAACAAGAGGGTTTAAAAAGGTTGTTGCTCTGTTTGGGAAAAAAATTATCAATAAAAAAGGCTTTCTGGATAGAGCAGAACTTAGAAGTATTATTATTGAAAATCCGGAGTTCAGAAAAAAAATGGAAGAGACTTTACATCCTCTCATTAATAAAGAGATGGTGTTTCAGATGGAAAACGCTGAATATAAAGAGAAAAATGCTGTTGCCGTGGAAGTGCCTCTGCTGTTTGAACTGGATTTGAGCGCGCATTTTGATACCACTATCACAGTTGTGGCAGAAGATCATGAACTGGTTAAAAGGATTTGTAAAAGAGACAGTGTAAAAGAGAAAGATGCCTTAAAAATGCTTGATCTTCAGATGTCCCAGCAGGATAAAATATCCATGGCCGATCATGTTGTAATCAATCAAGGAGATCCATCAGAACTGTTTGCATCAGTAGAATGCCTCTTTGAGAAAATTCAAAAAGAATTCTTGACAACGTAAGATTTTTATCTTAATTTAGCTGATATTAAATATATAATTTTATACACTTGTTTACGATTTCATGTCATTTTGATTTCAGATATCAGAAGTATCAAAAGGCGTACCGCAACACTTAAGTTTATCTAAAAAAAATATAAATCAAAAAAAATATAAACCAAAATTCGTGAGAATGGATGAATCTTGTAGAATTAAATAAGATGAAGATAAGCGAGTTGACCCAGCTTGCTAAAAAATATAAAATTGAAGGTCTTAGAGGAATTAAAAAGCAGGAGTTAGTCTTTGCTTTGCTCCAGGCAAATATTGAAGAGAATGGTCAGGTTTATGGCGAGGGCACTCTTGAGATTCTTCCGGACGGGTTTGGGTTTTTAAGGGCTCACGGGTATAATTATCTTCCAGGACCCGATGATATCTACGTCTCTCCATCCCAGATCAGAAGGTTTAATCTTAGAACCGGTGATACAGTTTCAGGTCAGGTCAGGCAGCCCAAGGATTCTGAACGCTATCTTGCATTGCTCAAGGTGGAAGCTGTTAATTTCCAGGATCCTGAAAATGCAGTTGAAACAATATTTTTTGATAACCTGTTACCCCTTCATCCTGAACGGAAAATGGATCTTGAAGCGGAATCTGATAATTATTCAATGCGGATTATAGATTTGATGTCGCCCATTGGATTTGGTCAGCGCGGTTTGATTGTATCCCCTCCAAAAGCCGGGAAAACAATGCTGCTGCAGAATATTGCCAACAGTATGGTCAAGGCGCATAAAGATATTGTTCCAATGATTCTTCTGATTGATGAACGTCCTGAAGAGGGGACTGATATGGCACGTTCAGTAGATGCTGAAGTCGTATGTTCCACCTTTGATGAACCAGCAGAACGTCATGTCCAGATTGCTGAAATGGTGATTGCAAAGGCAAAAAGGATCGTGGAGCAGGGCCATGATGTTGTGATTCTTCTGGACAGCATTACAAGACTTGCAAGGGCTTATAATTCAGTCATGCCGCCTTCGGGTAAAATCTTGTCAGGGGGTGTGGATTCCAATGCCCTTGACAGGCCCAAAAGATTTTTCGGTGCCGCAAGAAACATTGAAGATGGCGGCAGTCTGACAATCATTGCAACGGCTCTTGTTGATACTGGCAGTCGTATGGATGAAGTTATTTTTGAAGAGTTTAAGGGGACAGGTAATATGGAACTTGTCCTTGACAGAAAATTGGCAGATAAAAGAATTTTTCCTGCCATTGATATGAATAAATCAGGTACTAGAAAAGAGGAACTGTTGCTTGAGCCAATGATCCTGAATCGGGTATGGATTTTAAGAAAATTGCTGTCAACTCTGAATTCTGTTGACAGTATGCAGTTTTTACTTGAAAAAATGGAAGGAACAAAGAATAATGAAGAGTTTATTAACCTGATGAATTCTTAAAATATAATTTTTGAATAAGAGATATGGTGACTCTGTAAAAAGTCCGATTTTGGCAATATTTTGGTCGTAACATACTCAAATTATATATAGCGACTTTGCCATTTTTGACTTTTTACGAGATCATCAGATATAAAGGAGTCATAAGAGAGATGAAAAAAGAGATACACCCCAAATATACAAAATCCACAGCTTCCTGTGCATGTGGTGCAACTTTTGAAGTGGGTTCTACAAAAGAGAATATTAAAGTTGAAATATGTTCCAAGTGCCACCCTTTTTTTACTGGAAAGCAAAAACTGGTTGACTCTGCAGGACGAATCGACCGTTTCAGAAAGAAATATGCTGGATTTGATGCAAACAAACTAATCTAAGACTTTTTATATATGGATGAATTTAAAAAGGGGGTGTTGGAAACACACCCCTTTTTAATTTTATTTTATAAAGTATGATAGACAAATTAAAAGGTATTGAAGAAAGATTTATTAAACTTGAGCATCTCTTGAGTGCGCCTGCTGTTATCAGTGATCAAAAAAAATATCAGGAGTATTTGATTGAGCATGGCGAGTTAAATAAGATTGTTCCGGTATTCAGAGGTTATGTGCGGCTTTTAGAAGAGTACAAAGAAACACAGGCGCTTTTAAAGGATGCTGATCCTGAAATTCGGGAGATGGCAAAAGAGGAAGTCCCGAAGCTTGAATCCAGTATCGGAAAAATAAAATCTGAACTCAATATTCTTTTAGTACCCAAAGACCCAAGGGATACTAAAAATGTTCTTCTCGAGATCCGGGCCGGAACCGGTGGAGAGGAAGCAGGAATATTTGCCGGAGATCTCTTCAGAATGTACTCAAGATATGTTGAATCCAGAAACTGGAAAATGGAAATTGTTGAGAAAAATGATTCCAGCTCAGGCGGATTCAAAGAGATCGTATCCCTGGTGAATGGGAAAGGCGCCTTCAGCAGTTTTAAATATGAAAGTGGTACACACAGGGTTCAGCGGGTTCCTGAAACAGAGACCCAGGGAAGAGTGCATACCTCTGCTGTTACAGTGGCAGTTCTTCCGGAAGCCGAAGATATAGATATAGATATCAATCCTGCAGATCTTAAAATAGATGTATTCCGGGCTTCAGGACCTGGAGGTCAGTCTGTAAATACGACAGATTCAGCTGTAAGAATCACCCATGTCCCCACCGGTGTAATCGCCACCTGTCAGGATGAAAAATCCCAGCATAAAAACAAGGCAAAAGCCATGAATGTGCTGAAAGCCCGTATCCTTGATGCAAAAGTCAAGGAGGAGGAAGAAAAAAGAGCCGCCCAGAGAAAAGGGCAGGTGGGGACAGGAGATCGAAGCGGCAGGATAAGAACCTATAATTTCCCACAGGGCAGATTGACAGATCATAGAATAGGCCTCACTCTTTATAAGCTTGACACGATAATGGAAGGCAATATCCAGGAGATTATTGATGCGCTCCAGACATATAATCAGGCCCAGGCATTAAAGGAAATTGCTTAACAGCCTGTTAATTATATGTTACAGAATATTCAAAAATGAATGACTGGACGATTATCAAGATACTCTCATGGACAGAATCCTATTTTCAAAAACACGCCATTGACAGCCCACGGTTAACTGCAGAAATTCTGCTTGCCTATTGTCTTGATATCAAACGGCTTGATCTCTATCTCCAGCATGACCGTCCCCTTAATCAAGATGAGCTGTCTGATTTCAAAGCAGTCATCAGAAAAAGAACCGCAAACCAGCCGCTTGCATATATTACGGGTGAAAAAGGGTTTTTTGAAGCGGATTTCAAAATAACAAATGATGTATTGATTCCCAGGCCTGATACAGAAACCATTGTTGAACAGGCATTAAAGATATTGAATAAAGACAGGGGCACAGGATCGATGAATATTCTGGAGCTCGGTACGGGTTCAGGAGCCATTATTATCTCTCTTGCAAAAGAAAACCCCCACAATCAATATTTTGCAGGTGATTTTTCATCTGCTGCCCTTGCAGTGGCAAAAAAAAATAGTGAGGAGATCGTTAACAATAGAATCAATTTTTTTTGTACCCACTGGCTTTCTTCAATAAAAGCCAGTGTGAAATTTGATCTGATCGTTTCAAACCCGCCCTATATTCCTTCAGGAGATATTTCAAAGCTTCAACCTGAAATAAAAGATTTTGAACCCATGCTGGCCCTTGATGGAGGCGAAGACGGGCTTGACAGCATCAGGCTGATATTAAAAAAAGCCCACTTTTACCTTGTACCGGAAGGGGTGATCCTGCTTGAAATCGGGTTTGATCAGAAAGAGGGCGTTCTCAATATCATAAAAAAATATTCCCAATACCAATCCATGAAATTTATTAAGGATTTTTCAGGACATACCCGGGTTGCAATAATTAAAAAATCTGCTGTTTTCTGTTAGATGAGGTATGAAAATATCTCACTATTGCCTTAAATCAGAGCGATACAGGCCTTTTCACTGCCACAGGCAGGGCATCGAAGGCCAGTGGGCCGTCAAAGGCGCATAAAATAGGGGTCACCGTCTTTTTTGGTCATAAAACGTTTTTCGAATTCAAGCAGAGTTGCAGGATAATCCTCCATCAGCGAGTACACTACATATAGTAGTCACTTGAGCCAAGTGCATCCCCAGATAAATAAATTTTATTGATAAAAAATATATTTTTTGATATACAAGACAGGATTTTAGAAAACTCATATTCAGGGACTTGGAATTCAGGTGCTTTCTTTAAGAAAGTCGAATTTCAGGCAGGATCTGAATGGCGGAAAAACCATTAATTTAATTTGGAGAACTAAATGGCTTACATTAAGATTAGAGAACTTCTTGAAGCGGGTGCCCATTTCGGACACCAGACCAAACGGTGGAACCCGAAGATGAAAAAATACATCTTTGGCGCAAGAAACGGAATTTACATCATTGACCTGCAGCAGACAGTAAAACTTTTTAAAACAGCCCACGATTTTATAAAGGATGTGGTTGCAAACGGACAGGATGTTCTTTTTGTGGGAACAAAAAAACAGGCTTCCGAGGCGATTTATGAAGAGGCAAACCGTGCGGAACAGTTCTATGTTCAAAACAGGTGGCTTGGCGGTATGTTGACAAACTTTCAGACCATTAAAAACAATATATCCAGATACCACTTTTTAAAATCCATTGAACTTGATGGGAGCCTTGAAAACTATCCTAAAAAAGAGCAGTCCAAGATGCTTAAGGATAAAGATAAACTTGAGTTTGCAATCGGCGGCATCAGTGAAATGAAAAGATTGCCCGGTGCAATCTTTGTAATTGATCCCAAAAATGAATCCATTGCTGTAAAAGAAGGTAAACGTCTGGGTATTCCAATTATTGCCATTGTTGATACAAATTGTGATCCAGATGATATTGATTTTGTAATTCCTGGAAATGATGATGCCATAAGATCCATACGTCTTTTTGTCTCCAGCATTTCTGATGCATGCATTGAAGGAAGACAGCTGTATGAAGAAAAACAGCGCGCTGAATCTGATAAAAAAGGTGAAGAAGAAGGGACAAAAAAGAAACCAGAGAGAAAACAGATCCGTGAAATTGTCTCCAATGGCAGTGACGGCCCGGTCGTTGAAAAAATTAAAAGAAAAACAGCGCCTGCTGAAAATGATCTTGCGGTTGAAAAAGCAGACAGCGATGAACAATAGAAAACAATCAAAAAACAGATAAGGAGTAAAAAGAAGATGGCGCAAATTTCTGCAGCAATGGTAAAAGAGCTTCGCGAGGCAACAGGTTCTGGAATAATGGACTGTAAAAATGCCCTTGTTGAAACAGATGGTGATATCAAAAAAGCAATTGATCACTTGAGAAAAAAAGGTTTGGCAAAGGCTGCTAAAAGAGCAGGACGTTCAACTTCCGAGGGTGTTATCTACTCTTATATTCACACCGGGGCAAAACTGGGTGTTCTTGTAGAGGTAAACTGCGAATCTGATTTTGTTGCCAAGACAGATGGTTTTCTTGAGTTTGCAAAAAATATTGCAATGCATATTGCTGCTGCAAATCCCAAGGGTCTGATTCCTGAAGATATTGACCCATCCAATATTGAAAAGGAAAAAGAGATCTTTAAAGCACAGATGCTTGAAGAGGGAAAACCTGAAAAAATTATTGATAAAATAGTTGAAGGCAAGATTGAAAAATTTTACAAAGAGATCTGTCTGATGAGTCAGCAATATGTAAAAGATCCGCAAAAAACTGTTGAAGATGTTTTAAAAGAGACAATCAGTGTCATTGGAGAGAATATTCAGATAAAAAGATTTTCACGTTTCCAGATAGGAGAGTAGATCTTGAGCCAGGAGCTGGAGTTTAAACGCATTTTAATTAAGCTTAGTGGAGAAGCCCTGATGGGAACTCAGGGCTTTGGTATCACCCCTGAAATGATCAATTATTTTGCAGATGAAGTTTTAAAGGTTTTCAGGTTAAATATTGAAATATCCATTGTTGTCGGCGGCGGCAATATTTTCAGAGGCATTGCAGGCAGTTCTGCCGGTATGGATAGAACATCTGCAGATAATATGGGAATGCTTGCAACTGTGATCAACTCTCTTGCTCTTTGTGATGCCCTTGAAAAAATTGATATACCCACAAGGGTGCAGTCTGCTATTCCCATGACCAGAATTGCAGAACCTTTTATAAGGAGAAAAGCAATCCGGCATCTTGAAAAAGGCAGAGTGGTCATCTTTGCTGCCGGTACTGGCAATCCATATTTTACAACAGATACAGCAGCCGTGTTGCGGGCTCATGAAACAAGATCACAGATTCTGTTTAAAGCGACCCAGGTCGATGGTGTTTATGATAAAGACCCGCTGGTATATGATGATGCAGAAATGTTTGATGGGTTGTCTTATATGAGAATTATTGAAAAGAAATTTCATGTCATGGACATGACTGCCATCTCCCTTGCAATGGAGCATGATCTGCCTTTACAGGTTTTTAATCTTCACAAAGAGGATAATATTCTGAAGGCTGTCACGGGGCAGAAAGGGATAGGAACAAGGATTTATAACAGTTAAGGATGGTCTATTATGATGAATGAAGTGCTGCAGGAAACAAAAGACAGAATGGGAAAATCCCAGAAAGCTTTTGAGAATGAAATGTCAAAGGTCCGTACCAGTCGAGCATCCACCACTCTGCTTGATGGTGTTAAAGTTGATTACTACAGTACCATGACACCTTTGTCGCAGATGGCAACAATCTCCATTCCTGAAAGCAGACTTATTACAATCAAGCCGTGGGATGTCAGTGTCATAAAACAGGTTGAAAAAGCTATTTTAAAGGCCAATCTTGGTCTGACCCCCTCCAGTGACGGCAAATTGATCAGGATCGCCATACCCCCTCTCACTGAAGAGAGAAGAAAAGAGATTGCAAAGAGCATATCAAAGACCTGTGAAGATTTTAAAGTAGCGGTTCGAAATATAAGGCGGGATTCCAATGAAATGTTAAAAGGTTTTCAAAAAGAGGGTGATATCTCCGAGGATGACAGCTTTAAATCTCAAAAACAGGTTCAGGAGTATACGGATCGCTATATTGAAAAGTTAGACAAAATTTTTGCTGACAAAGAGAAGGAGATTCTTGAAGTCTAATTCTCAACACGATGTAAATCTGGACCGTGAAAAACTTCCATCCCATGTCGCCATTATCATGGATGGCAATGGAAGATGGGCAAAAAAAAAATTGATGAACCGTATCAAAGGGCATGAACATGGCTCAGATACGGTTCGTTCCATTGTGACTGCTGCAAGAGAACTGGGGATAAAGGTTCTGACGCTATATGCTTTTTCCACTGAAAACTGGGCCAGACCAGAACATGAGGTAAAAGCATTAATGATGCTATTAAAGAAATTTGTCATATCCCAGCGGTCTGAATTGTCAAAGAACAATATCCGTCTCAATATTATCGGTCAGAAATATAGACTGCCTTCTGATGTTCAAAAAGAGATTGATACCACTGTTGATTTAACAAAAACTCATGATAAAATGCTTTTGAACCTGGCATTGAGTTATGGAGCCAGAGAAGAGATTACCAACGCAGTTCAAAATATTGCAGAAAAAGTAGAATCAAAAGAGATATCTGTCAAAGATATTACTCACGATTTAATTTCTGACTATCTATATACTTCCGCCATGCCAGATCCTGATTTGATTATCCGTACAAGCGGTGAATATCGTTTAAGCAATTTTTTATTATGGCAGTCCGCTTACTCGGAAATCTATATCAGTGATACGTTTTGGCCTGATTTTACCAGAGAGGAGTTTATAAAAATATTGGTGAATTTACAGAAAAGGGACCGACGGTTCGGTAATATTGCATGCAGCACATCAAAAGATGGATAACAGCATTAGTACTTATTCCCATAATTCTATGGGTCATTATTAAAGGCAGCACTCTGCTGCTGGCAGTTCTTGTATCTATTGTTGCAGTATTTGCCATGGGCGAGTATCTGAAAATACTTTTTCAAAATGATGATACCCCTCTTTCGGGCACCATAAAAATCATCTCTTACACTGTTTCAATCACACTCATTATCAGTACATGTTTAGGATCGTGGGAAATCGAGTTTTTAATCCTTGCACTGAATCTTATGGCACTCTCCGTTTTTGTACTCTTTAAATTTGCTGATAACCAGGCGGTCTTTCAGATCATTGCCAAACAGGTGCTTGGCATTGTCTATATTCCTGTCTCCCTCTCCCTGCTGATTTTCATGAAAGAGCTCGACAAGGGTTATCTATGGGTTATATGGCTTTTGATTGTTGTTTTTTCCAATGATACCGGTGCGTTCTATGTCGGTAAATTTTTTGGGAAAAATGCGCTGTCCCCAAATATAAGTCCGAATAAAACCATTGAAGGATCAATAGGAGGGATACTCACTTCCCTGATCACAGGTTTTATTTTCAGTGTGATATTTTTTAAAGATCTTCCTTTGTCATTTTATATGATCCCGGCATCTTTCATGCTTGCCGTTGCCGGCCAGGTGGGTGATCTGTTTGAGTCTGCCATGAAAAGAGCATCTTCCATAAAAGATTCAGGCATCTTTCTCCCGGGTCATGGTGGAATGCTGGACAGGATAGATGGATTGCTTCTGGCTGTTCCGGTTTTGTATGCCTATCTGGTCTTTTTGGTAAATGTGAACGCCAGATGATGATCCAGGAGATAAAATATTTATCAATTCTCGGTTCAACCGGATCCATCGGTACCAGTGCTCTGGATATTGTCCGGATACGTCCGGATCTTTTCAGGGTAAAGGCACTGGCCTGTGCAAACAATATTGATCTTCTCTCCAGGCAGATCAGCGAATTCAAGCCTGAACTTGTCTGTGTGATGGACGAAAAAAAAGCACTGGCCCTCTCCAGGATTTTAAAAGGGGAGTGCCGGCCTGAAATTGTTTACGGCGATCAGGGATTGATACAGACCGCTTTATATAAGAAAAGCAACAGTGTTCTTCTTGCCATGGTTGGTGCAGCAGGACTGAAACCGGCTCTTGCTGCCATTAAAGCTAAAAAAAGGATTGCCCTTGCCAATAAAGAGACTCTGGTGATGGCAGGAGAGATTGTCATGGCAGAGGCAAAGAAAAATCAAGTTT
>CAYZCC010000001.1:0-8703 GCA_964476805.1 uncultured Desulfobacula sp. | reverse complement strand
GTGGACAGCGAGCACAGTGCAATTTTTCAATGCCTTAAGGGGAATTTGCAAAAGGATCTGAAAACAATATTTTTAACCGCATCCGGCGGGCCTTTCAGGGAAAAACCTTTTCATTTTTTTAAGGATATCACCTTGAAAGATGCTTTAAGACATCCAACATGGCGCATGGGGCATAAAATCACTATAGATTCAGCAACCATGATGAATAAAGGCCTTGAGATTGTTGAAGCCGTTCACCTTTTTGATGTCAATCATGAAAATATTCAAGTACTGGTTCATCCCCAGAGTATTGTGCACTCAATGGTGGGATATAAAGACGGAACTGTTATCGCACAGATGGGGAAGCCTGATATGAAGGGGGCTATCTGCTATGCACTCTCAGAACCAGAGAGGCTTGACCTTCAAATGGATTTCCCGGATTTCACAGATATTCATTCGCTGACCTTTGAAAAACCGGACACAAAAAAGTTCCCCTCTCTTGAATTTGCATTTGAAGCATGCAGACAGAAAGGCACCATGCCTGCTGTAATGAATGCTGCCAACGAGGCAGCGGTTGAGGGATTTTTAGAAAAACGCATTCATTTCATGGATATTTTCCGAGTGATCTCAAAGGCAATGGAAGATCATACACGCATTGACAATCCAGATCTTTGCAGTATTATTGAAGCAGATCTCTGGGCACGGGACAAAGTTAAATCCTGCTTGTGAGATGTGAGAATCAGATGTAAGATCTGAGATGTGAAAAGAGAAGACAGCCTTTTGTATTTAAGATAGTATCGGAGTTTTTATGGGACATTCAGCATTAGCATTTATCATAGTGATAGGCGTTCTTGTTTTTATACATGAACTGGGTCACTTTCTTGCTGCAAGATTGTGCGGCGTGGGAGTCAATGTATTCTCTCTGGGATTCGGGCCTAAAATCGTGAAAAAAAAATATGGACAGACCGAGTACTGTGTCTCTTCCATACCCCTTGGCGGTTACGTTAAAATGGTGGGAGAGGAGCCTGGAGAAACCCTTGATCCTGAAGATAAAAAATACTCTTTTACCCACAAATCTTTATTAAAAAAAAGTATGATTGTCGCCGCAGGGCCTCTATTTAATTTTCTGCTGGCCATTTTCATATTCTATCTTCTTTATCAGTTTACAGGTATCTACATGGCAAAACCTGTGGTGGGTAAAGTTCTGGATGATACACCCGCCTTGAGGGCAGGGATGAAGCCTGGAGATGTGATAAAAGAGATTAATCAGAAACAAACAGACTCTTTTGAAGAGATTGCCAGGATTATCACTAAAGGCAGGGGAGAAGAGCTTCAGATTATTGTGGAGCGTAACTCACGCCGGGTGGGTATGGTACTCACCCCTGTTGCAAGGTCTGGGAAAAATATTTTTGGTGAGGAGATACAAAGGTATGTAATCGGCATAGTTGGCAACGGGGAATCTTTTCATAAGCGTCTCAATCCGGCTGCCGCTTTCTGGCATTCTGTCAAAGATACAGTCGGACTTATTAAGTTAACCATAGTTTCCGTGGGAAAAATGATCAGTGGTTCCGTATCTGCAGATAATCTGGGAGGCCCTCTGATGATTGCACAGATGGCGGGTGAACAGGCAAAAGCAGGCATGATGAATTTCGTCTGGTTTATTGCGTTTCTTTCTGTCAATCTTGGTATTATTAATCTTTTCCCGATCCCTTTGCTGGATGGAGGACATCTCCTGTTTTTCGGGATTGAAGCCATTACAGGCAAATCAGTCAGTGAAAAAATGCGTGAAAAACTGACTCAATTGGGTGCGGCAATGCTGGTGGTTTTAATGGTTTTTGTTTTTTATAACGATATTTTAAGAATGGTTAATGGGGGCTGATATGATTTGTGGTATTGAGATTGCCCTGAAAAAAGAATTAAAAGATGCCCAGGGCACTGGGCTTAAAAAAAAGGCAGATTCTTACTTTGGGATTAAAATTGACGATGCACGATGCATAGATATTGTGACAATTGAATCAGATTTTGATAATCTCCAGCTTGAAATTATTAAAAATGAAATCCTTACAAACCCGGTCACCCAGGTTTCAAGTTTAAAACCCCTTGATATAAAATTTGACTGGTGTATCTGGATTGGCTTTCGTCCGGGAGTGAAGGATAATGCAGGTGCAACAGCCAAAGAGGCAATCCAGGATCACCTTGGAAAGAGTTTTAAACCAGATGAAGATATATATACTTCAAAACGATATTGTATTTCAGCCAGAGGATTAAATCGTGAAGATGTTGAAAAATTGGCAGCCGAGCTTCTCTCCAACAGCATTATTCAGCGGTTTAAAGTTTTTCATATTGATGAGTGGAACAAGGACAGCGGTGCCGGCGTAAAACCTGCAAGGGTTATCCTTGACCATACACCATGCTGTGAAGTGATCAGCATTGGTTCCAATGAAGCGCTTTCCAATATCTCAGATAAAAGAAGCCTTGCTTTAAATAAGCTGGATATTCCAGTGATCAGAGAATATTTTTTTGACCCGGAAGTATTGGAATCAAGAAAAGAAGCGGGTCTAAAAGAGCCCACAGATCTGGAGCTTGAGTATATTTCCCAGGCAAGGAGCGATCACTGCAACCACAATACTTTCCAGGGTATTTTCAGATATCAGAATGCAGACACAAGAGAGGAAGTTCTTGAGCAGAACCTTTTTAAAACATATATAAAGGAACCCACCTTAAAATTAAAGGTTCAAAAAGAGTGGGTTGTCTCTGTATTGTGGGACAATGCAGGAGTTGGCAGGTTTGATAAACAAAACAATTATGTGGTTACAGGCGAAACCCATAATTCTCCTTCCAATATGGAAGCTTATGGTGGTGCAATAACCGGTATCGTAGGAGTTTATCGTGATCCCATGGGAACAGGAGTTGGTTCCAAACTCTTCATGGGAAGTTTTGGGTATTGCGTGGGTGATGTTGGCTATGACGGGCCGCTCAAGCCGCCGCTTCATCCAAGACGGCTTCTTGACGGTGTCATCGAAGGAGTAAAAGATGGAGGAAATAAAAGCGGTGTTCCCACTACATTTGGCCAGACCCTGTTTAACAAAAACTACATGGGCAAAAGCCTTGTTTTTGTAACGGCTCTTGGCATCATGCCGGATCAGATCAAGGGAAAACCAAGCCATGAAAAGAAAACTGAGCCGGGTGATCTTATTATCATGAGCGGAGGAAGAGTGGGAAAGGATGGAATCCATGGTGTGACAGCATCTTCAGAAAGTTATTCTGAAAATACACCGGCGGGTCATGTCCAGATTGGCGACCCTTACACCCAGAAAAAGATGCATGATTTTCTACTGGAGTGCAGGGATGAAGGTTTAATCCCTTTTATCACTGATAATGGGGGAGGGGGGTTATCTTCATCCATCGGTGAATCTGCCATGATATCCAATGGCTGTGTGGTGTGGCTGGACAGGGTGCCTTTGAAATACGAGGGCCTTGATATGTGGGAGATCTGGATCTCAGAATCCCAGGAACGAATGACCATTGCTGTAAAACCGGAAAACCTTGAGAGATTCATGGAACTCTCGCAACTGCATGAAGTTGAAAGTACAGTCATAGGAGAGTACACAAATACAGGCAAACTGCATATCAAATACAGAGAGGAAACCTGTGCCTATGTGGATATGGATTTTCTTGAGAAGGGATTTCCCTCCTGGGAGTTTGATGCCGTATGGCGTTCTCCTGAAACCCGTGGTCTGACAGAACCTGTTATAGGCTCTCCATCTGATTTTAACAGATTGCTGCTCAAGATGGTTGAGCAGCCAAACATTGCTTCCAAAGAGTGGATTATCCGTCAGTATGATCATGAAGTCCAGGGGGGGTCTGTTATAAAACCTCTGGTTGGTGTCAAACACAATATTCCCTCTGATGCTTCAGTCACGAGGCCTGTGATCACATCACAAAAGGGGATTGCATTTTCACAGAGCCTCCTGCCATGGTATTCAAAAATAGATGCCTACCATATGATGACCTGTACCATTGATGAGGCGGTCAGAAGATTGATTGCTGTGGGGGGTAATCTTGACCATATCGGGGGACTTGATAATTTCTGCTGGCCCAATATACAGTTTGATCCAATAAGCAATCCAGACGGTAAATTTAAGGCAGCACAGCTTGTCAGAGCATGCAGAGCATTAAAAGAGGCGTGTGAAAAATATGAAATACCGCTTCTTTCCGGCAAGGACAGTATGTATGTGGACGGCCATATTCAAGGTGAATTTGGCGAAAGAGTTAAAATGTCAGCCATGGAAACCATTCAGTTTTCAGCAATATCTGTCATTGATGATGTCTCAAAATGTCTGACCATGGAACCAAAAGTTCCAGGAGACCTTGTCTATATAGTGGGTACCACTTCCAATGAACTGGGCGCATCGGAATATTATGAGCTTTTTGGAAAAATTGGCATGAATGTTCCCCATGTTGATTTTGATAAATTGAAAGCGGTCTATAAAAGAGTTGAAAAAGCCATAGCTGATGAGCTTGCAGCTTCCTGTCATGCGGTTGCAAGAGGCGGCCTTGGTGTGCATCTCTCCTATATGGCAATGGCAGGGGGGCTGGGACTTGAAATCAATCTTTCTGAACTTCCTGTTGATACAGGCCGGGGAAGCCTTGCCGATGAAGTCCTGCTCTATTCAGAATCAGCCGGCAGATTTCTTGTGACAATAGATCCAGAGAACAAAAGCAGATTTGAAACACGGCTCAAAGATATGTCTGCAGCCTGCATAGGAAAGGTAACAGATAAACATGACCATCTTCAGATTACAGGCTGTTCCAGTGAAAAACTCATTGATCTTTCAATCGAAAATATAGAAAAAGCATTTAACAAAACCTTTGGAGATATGATATGAAAAAGGTTAACGCACTGGTATTAACCGGGTTTGGTCTTAACTGCGACAATGAAACTGCCCATGTGTTTGAACTTGCAGGAGCCAGAGCCCATAAGGTTCACATCAATACATTGATTTCAGGCAGAGTCCGGCTGGAGAATTTTCAAATTCTTGCCTTTGGCGGCGGTTTTTCCTGGGGGGATGATCATGGTGCGGGTGTTATCCAGGCTTTAAAGCTGAAAGATCATATTGGAGAAGAACTTCTCTGCTTTGTTCAAAGCGGCAATCTTGTCATTGGTATCTGCAACGGATTCCAGGCCCTTGTCAACCTTGGCCTTCTGCCGGGGTTGAATGATGATTATACCAGAAGATCTGTTGCAATCACCTATAATGACTGTGGTAATTTCAGGGATCAGTGGGTACACCTTCATGCAAACAAGCAAAGCCCCTGTGTGTTTACCAGAGGGATTGATATGGCAGATTTTCCAATCCGACATGGTGAAGGCAAGTTTATTGCAGATCAGAAAATTATCGATACTCTCAGGATCGGCAGCCAGATAGTGTTTCAATATGCCAGGAAGGATGGAACCCCGGCAAAAGGAGAATTTCCCTTAAACCCAAACGGCTCCATGGAAGATATTGCCGGCATCTGTGATCCCACCGGAAGAGTTTTTGGATTAATGCCCCATCCTGAAGCCTACAACCATTTTACAAACCACCCGGACTGGGTACGAAATGCCCAGCTTCTGAAAAGAGAAGGCAAAAGCCTGCAACAGGAGACAATCGGGATAAAATTGTTTAAAAATGGTGTTGATTATATTAAGGCGGCAGCCCATGAATAGATTATGGACATATAAAGATTATGTAAAATATCTTTCACATAAAAACAGCCTTGTAAGATGCTGGGCTTTTGAAGCTTTAACCACACAATACGCCACTAAATATTGTAATGAAATAAGCCGGTTTATAAAAGATGAAAACAACTATCTTGCATGTAAGGCAGTAAAATATCTTGCAGAACATAATGCAGTTGAGCATGCACCTGAAATCCTTGAAATCTTTAAAAAGAGTGAGGGGAAACTTCCTTTAAACTGTGCCATAGCGCTTGCAAAGATGAAATATGAACCTGCACTGGAAGATGTAATCGGCTCCCTGTCAAATAATCTAAATTCAGGCGCTCTGTTTGGAATTTTTGAATATCTGGGAAAAATTCAAAACAAAAACAGCAGGGAGACACTGATATCTGCAGCCACCCAGATTAAAGATCCATTTCTGAAAGGGTTTGCCCTTTTGAATCTGCTACGGCATGGCAATGCTGAAAATGCGGAAAAGATTATAAAAACAGTAATGGAATCAATAAAAAAGGATAATTTTGCCCTGGAAATTGAACTTCAGACGCTTATGGGTTTCTGGGCGGCTGATCTATATTTTGATAATATAACAGAATATTCAGGTCAAAAGGATATCATTGAGAACCCTGGAGAGTGTTTAGAAAAATTTTTTAAAATAAATTCCCACATTTCCATCAGTAAAGATTCGTTTGATACGATGGTAAAACACATTAATGGGGCAAAATATCATGACCTTGTGATCTCGCTGATGTTTGAAATTCAAAACATTGTAAAGCAGAGATATGCAGATAAAGAGGGGTTTAAAGAGGTAGAAGAGCTCTTTTTTCAGGATATTCTGGCTGTGGAGTTATTAAAGGAGCTTGCCAGGAACCATTCACTCTGGCGGGATTTAAAAAAAGAGGAATATTCCAATCTGGATATTTTAATTGCATTTGTCATATCTTTGTATTGCTCTGTTCTGGAGCGGGATGTTTATGTTAGAGCACTGGCTCCAGATGCCGGTTTAAAAGAGTTATTACTGACAGTTAAAAAGGCAGGTGCAGGACTGCCGGAATCCATATACCGCAAAATGGAGGCGTTTGCACCTGTATCAGAGTTAAAAAATGCTTTATCTGAAAAGCTGGATACCTGGGGCGATATCTGGATCGTCAGAATAATGGGGCAGATTGGGAGAAAAGAATTTCTGCCCGATCTGATCAAAGTCCTGAATAATACCGAGGTCTTGGATTTTATCTATGCAGATAGTTTCAAATCAATCAGGGCGCTATGTGAATCAGCCGGTGAAACTGTTTTAAAGGCTGTCCAGGATAGCGAAATTAAAGATTGTTATATGTTAACTGTTCTTGAGAATCTGCACTTTTCTGAATCCTTTGACCTTGTTTCTCTAAGATGGGATGATGAAGAAAACAGAAAGGATTTATATGAATCTGCTGCACGCTGCCTGAGTGCCATTGGAGATAAAAGAGGAATTAAAAAACTGCAGGAGATATATGCCGCAGGTTTTCAGGAGAGTTATATTGGCGATTCCCTGGAGTGCCTTGCCACTCTCCATAATGTGCCCATACCAGAGTTGAATGATATTTATAAGAGAAGAGAAGAAGCAAAAAAGCAGAAAACGAAAGCAGATGAGTTTGATCAGATGGTGTCTGATATTGGGAATATTAGAAATATTGGAAATATTGGAAACCAGAATAATATTATTCCATTTAAAAGGGAAAATCCAAAGGTCGGCAGGAATGAGCCTTGTTCCTGCGGAAGCGGGAAAAAATATAAAAAATGCTGTTTGAATAAAATCTGATCCTACTGGAAAATTATGCATATATTTAGTGTTTAAAGTGTCGTGGGACCTAAAAAAGAGAAAATAGAAGCCCTTGAACAAAAGATGAGAGATCTGGGGATCAGAAAAAAGGATATTGAAACTAAATTCATAAAGGCCTCTGGAAGAGGTGGGCAGAAGGTCAATAAATCATCATCTGCCGTGTTTGCAAAACATATGGCTACAGGGTTGAGTGTTAAATATGGTAAAGAGCGCTCCCAGCATCTGAATAAATTCCTGGCTCTCAGGATGCTGGTCAGAAAAATTGAAGAACAAAATCACGGTGTGGATGACAGAGAGTTAAAAAGAGTCGAAAAGATAAAAAAACAGAAACTCAGAAGAAAAAGGAAAACCAGAAAAAAACTCTCCCAGAAGAACCCATTTTAAAGCCATTTTAAAGCTATTTTAAAGCCATTTTAAAGATGGATGATTTCAATATCTGTATCCACTATCTTTGCCAGTCCAATCTCCTCGGCCATATTTAACACCTTATCCAGTTTAGAGTTGATATACCTTGCATCATTACCTGCTATAGCAAAACCAATCTCTGTCCAGGAGTGGCTGTTGTTAAAATCAGTTTCTGCAATGGAGATATTGAATCTGTTTTTTATTCTGCGGGTAATTGATTTAACAATTCTCCTTTTTTCTTTTAGAGAGTTTATGCTGTAAAGTTTAAATTTAATTTTACCGTTGCCCACAATCATAAATTGACTTTTTAAAAAAGAGTTATGGAATCAATTCTAAAATTATAATATATTAAAAAATAAAATAAAATAAAATAAAATGGAAAAGGATCGTTTTTTTTGGAAAGACGTAAAATATCTGATTTTTGGGCAAAACTGCTGTTTTATCTTAATATTGCAGCGTGGATACTGCTTTTTTTTATGCTGCTTGTCTTTCATCGTGCCCAGCCGGAATTTGAAAGCGTGTTTGACCGCTACTACCATTTGCAGCTAAGAACCCACTGGGACATCCAGTATCTCTACTATCTTGTATATATTGTCATAACAGCCATTGCAATCAGTCTTTCAGGTCTGTTGCTGAGTCTGGTGAGGGGCAGGAGGGAAAACGATCATAAAAAGGTTTTAATCCTGGTCGGGATTGTGTCATTGATAATGCTTTTTACATTCATGAGTGTGCTTTAAATAATTTTAGATTTCTTTTTAATCTGTCGATATTCTGATTATGA